>CANRDH010000060.1 GCA_947629295.1 uncultured Clostridia bacterium | reverse complement strand
CGTATATATACGACAACATCAGCCCGGGATATGAACATCCTATCTGTTTCTCTCTTTAATTGTTCTTTCAATATCACGCTTTGCAGCCTTTTCCGCCATATCATTGCGCTTGTCATACAGCTTTTTGCCCTTGCATAAACCAAGCTTAAGCTTGACTCTTGAGCCTTTGAAATACAGCGAAAGAGGAATAAGTGAATATCCCTCCTGTTTAACTGTACCGAAAAGTTTGAGGATTTCATTTTTGTGCATGAGTAAACGACGTACACGCATAGGGTCGCAGTTGAATATATTTCCCTGCTCATAATGACTTATGTGCATACCCTTTACCCATAATTCTCCGTCATCTATCGTACACCATGAATCCTTAAGATTCACCTTGCCCTGACGGAGCGATTTAACCTCCGTTCCGCAAAGCTCTATCCCGGCTTCGTAGCTTTCAATGACGAAATAATCATGCAAAGCCTTGGGATTTTTTGCAATGGTATTGCTGTTTTTTTCTTTCGCCATGAAAGCTCATCTCCTTAAAGCTCTACCCTTCCGTGCAAGGATCTTGAGAGCGTTACCTCGTCGGCATATTGCAAATCTGCTCCCACAGGTATTCCATAAGCAAGCCTTGATACCTTTATACCGAGCGGCTTTATAAGCTTACTGAGATATACGGCTGTGGCTTCTCCTTCAACGGTTCCGTCCATAGCCATTATTACCTCTTTTACCTCATCATTGTTAAGCCTTTGCAAAAGCTCCTTTGTATGAATCATATCGGGAGTACTTCCATTAAGCGGGGACAAAAGCCCGTGAAGCACATGATATGTAGCGTTAAACTCCCTCGTTTTTTCAAATGCCATAACATTTCTCGGGTCCTGAACAACACATATTATAGATTTGTCGCGCTTATCGTCCGAGCATATTGAACACACTTCCTTATCTGTAAGATTACAGCATACCTTACAGTAACGGATTTTTTTATGCGCATCCACAATAGCATTAGAAAACTTTTCCGCCTCGGCCTCACTCATTGACAAAACGTAATACGCCAGTCTTATTGCGGACTTATGTCCGATTCCCGGCAGACGCTCAAATTGCTCAACGAGTCTATCCAAAGGTGCAACTACATACTCCGGCATAATTAAAACAGTCCCGGCACGTTAAGACCACCTGATATTCTATCCATTGTCTCGGATTTTTCATCACGTGCCTTGCGCAAGGCTTCATTAACTGCGGCAATTATGAGTTCTGACAGCGTTTCTGTATCCTCGGGATCTACAACCTCTTTATCCATCTCAATCGAAACAACCTCAAGGCTTCCTTTTACAACTGCCTTTACAACTCCGCCGCCTGCTGCTGCGGAATATTCCTTCTCGTCAAGCTCTTTATTTGCAGCGTCCATTTCCTCCTGCATTTTCTGAGCCTGCTTTGCTATCTGCTGAATATTTGTATTTCCTCCGTTACTGTAGCCCTTTGGCAATCTTGCTTTCATTTTAATTTCCTCCAATTAACATTGTTTTTTTATTTATTATCATCAACAGGAATTCCCGCCGACTTTAAATCGTTTTTTAACTGAGAAAGGGCGTCGTCCGCTTGTTCTTCATCGGGATAGGAGTATCTTCCCAGCCAATAATCCATGCCGGTAACGCTTTTTATTACGTCCCTCATCTTTGAGCGGAGCTTCTCATTATTTCTCAAAAGGTCAAAACATATGGAATTTGCCGAATCCACAAGCACATACTTTTCTGAAATATATGCTGTGCTTCCCTCAAAACTTGCCGCAACCGTTTTGGAATACTTCCGCATCTCCTCTATGACCTCCGGCCATTCGGCCATCGGTACGGCTTTTCCCCTGAGCCTTTCCATTTTCTCGTCACTCGGACGATTCGCTTTTGAATCAGGAGCCAATCTCTTTGGCTTATTTTCCGAAAGCGTCGGACGTGCTTCAAGATTAATAACAGTTTTTTCTATATTTGCAACCCTGCTCTCAATTTCAGGACTGACAGACTGCTTCGCCATAGGAGTACAAAGGCGTACAGTTGTCATTTCCATTTCAATACGTCTGTTTGCTCCTCTCAGCATTTTTTCCTTTGAGGACTGCAATATCCCTATGGCATCCACTACTTCTTCAAACGGCATTGCCATAGCCTGCTCATATGCCTTATTATAATCCTCATCCGACATTACCATTAGGTCTCTTGGCTGTTTTACTGTCTTGATAAGCATAAGATCACGGAAATGTGAGGTCAACTCGTCGCAGAGTCTAGCCATATCCTTGGAATCACGGTACAGCCTGTCAATTATTTCTATTGCTGTCGCACTATCTTTTGTTCTGATTGCAGCGGTTATTTCAAACAAATGACTTTTATCCGCAAGTCCCGCTGTCTGTCTTACAATTTCTTCCGTTATATGCTCTGTCCTGCTTATGCACTGGTCAAGAAGAGAGAGCGCATCACGCATCGCACCGTCGGCAAGACCTGCCAAAAGCAACGCGGCATTATCATCAATCTCTACACCCTCGCTGTTACATACCGACTTTAACCTTTCGGCAATATCTACCGGTGCTATTCTGTGAAAATCGAACCTCTGGCATCTTGAAAGTATTGTCGCAGGCAGCTTATGAACCTCTGTTGTTGCCAATATAAATATAACATGCGCAGGCGGCTCCTCAAGAGTTTTCAGAAGCGCATTAAATGCCCCTATGGAAAGCATATGCACTTCATCTATGATATATACCCTATATTTTGCAACCGCCGGTGTAAACACAGCTTCCTCGCGAAGGGTACGTATATCGTCAACTCCGTTATTACTTGCCGCATCTATTTCAACAACATCAAGAATTGTCCCCTCATCTATACCCTTGCATATTTCACATTCACCGCACGGATCCCCGTCAACGGGATTAAGGCAGTTCACCGCCTTGGAAAGTATCTTGGAGCATGTCGTTTTTCCTGTTCCTCTTGAGCCTGTAAAAAGGTATGCATGAGCAAGACGATTGCTTTTAAGCTCGTTTTTCAATGTATCGGTAACCTGCGGCTGACCGATAACATCGGCAAAAAATCTCGGACGATATTTTCTGTACAATACACGGTACACCGCTGTCACCCTCCAATCAAAGTGCACGTTACGTCAAAAAAACAAGACAGACCGTAGAAACGGCGTCACACGCTCAAAGATACGGACGAACAGACTGACTGCATCGCACAAAGTCGGACGCTTAATGCTGCTCGGTTCCCCGCCTGACATGGTTCACGGCGCTCTGTCGCACAGCGCCTGTCCGTTCGCATCTCTGAAGGTATGAATCTGTCTTGCTTTAACTGCCGCTTTTCAGCAACAAAGCTATTATACTATATTTTATATAAAAAATCAATATCTTTTTTAAAATTAATATAAATGCCTCTTTTAATTGTCATAATATATAAATTCTGCATAAAATTATATTTTTGAGCAAATACAAGTAATTTTTGAACCCAGAATATGATATAATCTATTTAAGTCATATATAAAAAACTATTCAGCATTTTATTAAAGCAGCTCATACTTACCTGCGGAGGTCGGATTATGGATTGGGAATTTTATATACTGAATTATATACATTATAATTTGCGCTCGGATTTTCTTGACGCGGTAATGCCGTATATATCCTTGCTCGGCGCGGCAGGAGTACTTTGGATAATAATAGCGGTAGCTGCGCTTATCATAAAGAAATACCGCAGCTTCGGAAAATCTCTTTCTTTCTACCTGATCTGCGCATTTATAATATGTAATCTTATTATAAAGCCCATCGTGAACAGAATACGTCCATATGAGCTTAATGACGCAATCCAACTGCTTGTACCCCCCGAAACAGACGCGTCCTTCCCATCGGGACATACCTTCTTTGCCTTCGGCACAGCTACAATTTTCTTTATTTATAACAAAAAGCTTGGTATATTTATGTATCTTCTTGCCTTAGCAATAGCAATATCAAGATTATACCTGTATATTCATTTCCCTACTGATGTAATATGCGGGATGATTTTTGGCACTATAACCGCAATAGCTGCGTATAAAACGGAAAAATTTATTTTTTCAAATAATGGGACTGATAAATTAAGACAGGTCTGACCCTGTCTTTTTTTATTTATATCTGACCCTGTCTTTTTTTATTTATAATTATAGATTTTTATGATATTATGTGTTATTATAAATACAGCATCATTTCAGGAGGTCGTGAAAATGAATATAACACTTTTAGGCTGCGGAAGATGGGGCTCGTTTATCGGATGGTATCTTGACAAAATCGGACATAATGTTACCATTTGGGGGCTTGACGACGCACCTCAGCTTATTGAACTGAGGGAAACCAGAAAAAATAATATGCTCAGCTTTAGGGAAAGCATAAACATTACATCTGATCTTGAAAGAGCCGTGAGCACCGCTCAGATCCTTATCATTTCCATAAGCTCTCAGGCTTTGCGTTCATTTATGCAGTCGCTTATCGGATATAACCTCAAGGGAAAAAAGATTGTTCTTTGCATGAAGGGTATCGAGGCAACAACAGGCTGCAGGCTTACCGAAATCGTCGAGGAATATATTACAGACGAAACCGAGGTAGCTATATGGGTAGGTCCGGGACACCCGCAGGATTTCAGCAACGGTATTCCGAACTGTATGGTTATTGATTCCCGACATGATTCCTTGAAAAATAAGCTTATAGAAGAATTCTCAAGCGACCTCATACGTTTTTATGTCGGTCAGGATCTTATCGGCAGTGAGATAGGAGCAGCCTCCAAAAATACAATCGGTATTGCCGCAGGTATGCTTGACGGTCTTAACAGATCCTCTCTTAAGGGCGCTCTGATGTCAAGAGGCACAAGAGAAATATCACGTCTTATCAAAGCTATGGGCGGAAATGGGCTTTCAGCATACGGTCTTTGTCACCTCGGCGATTATGAGGCGACACTTTTCTCAAAATACAGTCATAACCGTTGTTTCGGAGAAAAATTCGTCAAAGGAGAGGAATACGGTTTACTTGCGGAGGGTGTTGACACAACGAAAGCGCTTGTACTGCTTGCTTCTAAGTACAATGTTGACCTTCCGATATGCAACGCCGTCAATGATGTTATTAAAGGTAAAATTTCCGCCGAAAAAGCTCTTACCGATATGTTCCTGAGGAGCATTAAGGCAGAGTTTTAGACAATCATGGAATTCCGACAGGCGTGTAACGCCTTGACGGTACATACTCGGCACTATAGGCGAAAAATTGCCTGCCGTAAGCAATAAATCCATTATTGGGAGCGGCTCTGCGAACCGCTCCGCAATTTTTTATCTCAGGATTTAATAATGTACATAATAATCCGCATAAATCATATTTATTTATATATTTAATATTCTGTATTCAATTAAGAAATGGGAAATTAAATCTTGATTTCTTGTATTTCGGCGGTGTA
The DNA here is from genome assembly GCA_947629295.1 of uncultured Clostridia bacterium. Taxonomy (GTDB): domain Bacteria; phylum Bacillota; class Clostridia; order Oscillospirales; family Acutalibacteraceae; genus UBA1213. Next base: position 3,083 of record CANRDH010000060.1, on the reverse strand, counting down.
GGTGCATGACTTACGATTATGGTATCCTCCCCCACAAGCTCTATATTCTCCCACCTGATAATAAAATCCTCACACCTTCCGAATAATCCGAAAAATTTCGGTCTTCCGTATATTATAATCGAAACAAGGCGGGCTGTAACTGTATCTATCTCCACATCATCAACATAACCAAGCCTGCAGCCGCTTTGTCTGTTTATGACTTCTTTATGTCTGAGCTCAGCAATTCTGCAATAACCCATATAAAAAGCCTCCTATGCATAATCTTTTACATGATATGCTCGGAGGCTCATTTTGTTGACACATTATTCTGCTTTTGTTTTTATTTTTCTTAAAATACGATTATTTTCTATGCGTTTCTCAAGGGAGGAATAATATCTGTCGACTATTTTAGTAAGTACAATGAATATCGCCAGAGATACTACAATCATAACGGAAAGTATTAAAATAATACTCAGACTAAACGACGATATGTTAAACATATTTATTCCATAAAAATCACGGAAGCATAGTATACCTATAAGCAGACCTCCGCCCATTACGGTAAACAAAACCGCCCTGAGCGGATTGAACGGCATAGATATTCTGAATAACAGCATCATTGACGCGGCAGCAAGTATACATACGCTCAGCGTGGAATATTGCATATCTGTAAGCGAAAAAACTCTTTGTGAAATAATACACATCACTATACTTATCACAATGGTTATCGCCGCAGGCAAGGCATCTTTAAGAATATTTAAAATAAATATTCCCTTTATTCTTTCCTTATTAGGCTCAAGTGCAAGAATAAGAGACGGAATTCCTATGGTAAACGCATTTATAAGTGTGTACTGTATGGGCATGAACGGATACTGTGCACTAACAAATATAAACAAAAGAGCGAGCAATATTGAAAATACAGTCTTAGCTATAAACAGTGTTGCCGACCTTTGTATATTATTTATTGAACGTCTGCCCTCGGCAACGACTTTCGGCATGGAAGCAAAATTTGAATCCAGCAGCACAAGCTGCGATACGCTCCTTGCTGCATCACTTCCCGCTGCCATTGCAATACTGCAATCCGCCTCTTTCAGCGCAAGAACATCATTCACCCCGTCACCCGTCATAGCAACCGTGTGTCCCATTTCTTTAAGCGCTATTACAAATTTCCTCTTCTGGCCGGGAGTCACCCTGCCGAATACCGTGTATTTTTCGACAGCTTCACGGATATCCTCATCACTCTTAAGTGTTGTTGCGTCAACATATTTTTCGTAGCCCTTAACATCTGCCCTTCTTGCAACATCCGATACCGTTATGGGATTATCGCCTGATATTATCTTGACATCGACATTCTGTTCTGCAAAATATCTGAGTGTTTGCGGTGCTTCCTCCCTTATTTTATCGTTTAGCAGTGCTATACCTGCTACTCTTATATTCTCAGGAAGCTCCTTGCCGTTAAAATCGTTATCCGAATGTGCTATTAATATTGAGCGGTAATTTCTTGAATATCCGTCAAGAAGCTGTCTGAGGTCGTTTGGTATATCCTTCAGTATAAACTCAGCCGCACCCATTATACACGAGCCAAAACCCTCAAAGTATGCGCCTGACCATTTTTTTTCGGAGGCAAACGGTATTATCCTTTCGGCTTTCATTTTGCTGTTGTCGCCGAATTTGTCATGTAATGCCACAAATGTGGCATTAGTATCCTCAAGTGAGCTTGTCAAGGCGCAAAGGATATCTTCAAGATTTTCCTTTTCGGTATCCCCGTAGGGTATTATATCCGCAACCTCCATACAGCCCTCTGTTATCGTACCTGTCTTATCAAGGCAAAGCACATCGACACGGGCAAGAGTTTCTATACAGTACAGCTCCTGTACAAGTACCTTATATTTTGACAGTCTTATTACTCCCACAGCAAGCACGGTACTTGTCAAAAGCATAAGACCCTCGGGTATAATACTGGTTACGGACGCTACACACGATACAACCACATCCTGCAAATGAAAGCTTATTTCTCCAAAAAGCGTAACGACAGACTGACTCGCATCGTAGCTTACAAAATACTGCCTGATAAAAAGCAATACCGTCAGCGGAAGAATTACAAAGGTCAGGTATTTTATGATAGTTTTAAGCGTAATCATTATTTCAGAATTGAGCTTTTTTACATATTTTGCCTCTGCCGATATTTTTGATGCATAATTATCAGCACCGACGTGCTCTACTCTCGCAAGACATTTTCCACTTACAACAAAGCTTCCTGAGAATATAGTATCGCCCTTTGTTTTATGAATAGCGTCTGCCTCACCTGTAAGCAAGGATTCATTTACGTCACATTCTCCCGAAATAAGTATTGAGTCAACTGTTATCTGATTACCCTGTGAAAATTCTACAATATCATCAAGAACAACATCCTCGGCATTTATGGTATGCTTTTCACCGTCTCTCACCACCACCGCCTGAGTTGCCGATACGATTGAGAGCTTATCAATAGCCTTTTTAGCCCTTATCTCCTGAATAATACCTATTATTGTATTGAAAAACATTACACCTAAAAAAAGCAAATTACGGTATGAAGCAACTGCAAAAACGGCTATACCCAAAATTATATTCAAAATATTGAAAAGCGTTACTATATTATCATAGAATATCCGCTTAATACTTTTGCTTTTCGGCTGCGTATTGATATTGTTAAGCCCCTGCCACATCCTCTCGGTTGCCTGTTCGGATGTCAAGCCTTTATCGGGTGAGGCCTCAATTCTCTGATAATCTGTAAATTCTTTATTGTCCTCTTTTTTTATTTTTTTACTCATATACAGCTCCACATATTAAACATTAAATAAAGTAATCCGTGAATAAACTACCGATAAATATAATTATATATTCTAATAAGGCGTGTGTCAATACAGGAAAATCCCCATAAAGTGAAAAATCAATACTTCTTTTATTTGCTGTTGACAATTGACTGCCAATATTATATAATATCTTTCGGACACTGTTTTGTGTTCCGATATGCCGATGTGTTGGAATTGGCAGACGAGGTGGACTCAAAATCCATTGCCGGCGACGGCGTGCGGGTTCAAGTCCCGCCATCGGCATAAATCAAA
>CANRDH010000059.1 GCA_947629295.1 uncultured Clostridia bacterium | reverse complement strand
GAATCACCTCTTGAAGCGGCAAGGCGAGAGCTTTACGAGGAATCCGGAGCAACGGAATACGAAATAAATCCCCTTTGCGATTATTGGGCAGGCAATCCTGTTACAAAAGACGGTGCGAACGGTATGGTCTTTACCGCCAAAATTACTAAGCTTTCCCCCATTCCCGAAAGTGAAATGGCTGAGGTCAGATCATTTGATTATCTTCCGCAAAACCTTACCTATCCCGAAATAACACCGATCCTTTTCGCCAAAAAATCGATCGGAAAAGAGGTTACCGTTATTGTTGACAGGAAAGCAGGAACTTATCACCCGGAGCACAATGATATATATTACGACATAAATTACGGATACATAAGAAATATCATTGCCGGCGACGGAGAAGAGCAGGATGCCTATATTCTTGGTATAAAAGAACCACTCAACAGTTTTACGGGTACGGTAAAGGCGGTCGTACACCGCTTTAATGATATCGAGGACAAATGGATTGTCTGTCCCCCGGATTATGAGATTACGGAAAATGAAATAATAAAACAGGTGGAATTTCAGGAAAAATATTTTAAAACCTGCATAGTATTGTAGAAATATTAAAAAATCTGTTTACAAATACGTTCCTTTTTAGTACAATAAGGTTTGTCAGACTATTGCTTGCGGAGGATGATTATGATATTCAAAAGTAAAAATACATATCTGAATTTTGTGGACGGGGTTGGTTTTTTACAGTTTCCGACGCTTTTGGAGCTTGATTTTATAAATCATGCTTTTTCCACACGTATCGGAGGGATAAGTGAAGGCGAATATAAGTCGATGAACCTTAATTATAAACGGGGTGACAATTCTGACAAAGTTACGGAGAATTACAGAATTTTTTGTAAAGCAGCAGGATTTGATTTTGATTCTCTCGTCAGCTCTGCTCAGGATCATAATACCTTCGTAAGGAATGTCACTAAGAACGATTGCGGTATAGGAATAACACGACCGCATGATATTGCAAGTGTGGACGCACTTATCACAAATGAACCGGGGGTAACTCTTGTTACACATTACGCAGATTGTACTCCCCTGCTTTTTGCAGATCCCGAAAAAAAGGTCATAGCCCTCGCCCATGCCGGCTGGAGAGGAACGGTTGGAAAAATCGGAGAAGCTGTTGTTCAGCAGATGCATGACGATTACGGCTGTGATCTGACCGATATAATCGCGGTTGTAGGTCCGGCAATAGGACCTTGCTGTTATGAAGTAGACACTCCGGTATTTGAGGAATTCGCTTCTCTGACAGAGCTTAAGCCGGCATATTTCACAAAAAGTCTCGGACAAGGCAAATACCTTATAAATTTGAAAGAAACAAACAGACGTATGCTCATGGATGCAGGTCTGCTGAGTATAAATATAACAATCAGTGATGTATGCACAAAATGCAACAGCGGTCTTCTTTATTCTCATCGTGCAAGTGGAGGAAAAAGAGGCGGACTTGTAGCTATGATGTGTATAAACAAGTAATATTTTACTTTTAAAATGTCTTAACAATAGTTTATTAATAAAGCACAAATACCTGAACCGCCCGTTGTCATATCGGCAACGGGCGGTCTGATTATAAGATTTTATTTTTCTGTTTTCTTTGTTGTTTTGGATGCAGTTCTTTTTGTGGAAGTTCTCTTTTCATCTGTTACTGTTTCAGATTTTTCGGAAGCTTTCTTTGCAGCTGTTTTCTTCGGAGCAGGCTTTTTATCTTCCTTTTTTTCTGATTTCGGCTCGGACTTTACCTCAGCTTTTTTCTCTGATTTCTTGTCGGTTGTTTTGGCTGCGGCCGACTTTACCTCTGCTTTAGCTTCGTTCTCTTTTGGGAAAACTTCTTTCTTTACGGAAACATTTTCATCTTTCTTAGTCACAGCTTCGGTTTTCCCCTTGCTTGCTGCTTTTGCGGCTGTTTTTTCAGAAGGAGCTTTTTCCTCGCTAAATGACCCTGTCTTTTTAGCAGAAGACTCTTTGGGAGCGGCAGGTTTAACATATGTTTCAAGTCCCTCGCAGACTTCGAGGAAAGGTTTTATCTTTTCATAAATCTTTTTAACTCCGCCCTTGCTGTCGCTTTCAATATTAAGAGGCATGATAGGATCATGAACGCTCAGTCTCAAAAGGAACCATCCGTTCCCGTTTGTCTTATTGAAGGAAACCCTTACTCCTTCGTGATTATCGTCCGCTATATTAAAGCCCTTCTGCTTCTTTGAATATTCAAGCAAATCGGAAATTACCTTTTCGCCGTATGTACGGAAATCCTTTTCGGTTATCTTAATGCGTATTTCTTTGCTTTCAACGGGCTCGGAAAGGCCGGATATAACAGAGTCAAGCTTTTTACCTTCCTTGCGGAGCTGTGCCATTTTTATGATAACCTTTGTAACAAGATATGCTCCGTCATCAAGAAAATAATTTTCTCTCATGGCAGCGTGTCCCGATGTTTCTATTGCAAGAGGGCAGTTCACCCCGTTTTGGTTCTGCCTGACAGCCTCGTTGATTACATTTTTATATCCTCTCTTGAAGCGCAGATGCTTTCCGCCGAGATTATTCTCTATAAAGTCCTTAAGTCCGCTTGATGTAATGGAATCAGTTACTATCGTGCCGCCCTCGTTGCCTTCAAGAGCAATAGCCGATGCAAGTGCCACAAGTCGGTTGCGGTTAATTTCCTTACCGTCGGAATCAACTGCTCCTCCTCTGTCAACATCTGTATCAAATATAACACCGAGATCCGCTCCGGATTCAATTACAGCTTTGCTGATCGAAGCCATAGCCTCCTCATTCTCCGGATTTGGGATATGGTTCGGAAACATTCCGTTCGGCTCAAGGAACTGGCTCCCCCTTATATCTGCACCAAGAAGCTCAAGAACATCAGTCGCATAGAAACCTCCTACACCGTTTCCAGCGTCCACTACAATCTTAAAGCCTTTGAGCGGATGGGCATAGTCATCCTCTGAATTTACCCCTTTCTTTATCATTTCACGCAGGGAAAGAGCATAACGATTCATGTAATCGCTCTCTATACGTTTTCCTCCCCTAGCTTCGGCGGGCTTTTCTCCCTTTTGAGCATATTCAAGAATAGCTGTGATATCCTCGCCGTTAAGTCCACCCTCTCTTGTAAAGAATTTGAGTCCGTTTCTGTAATAAGGGTGATGACTTGCAGTTATCTGCACAGCGCCGTCACAGGACATATCAACCGTTGTCATAAACATGGACGGGGTTGAAGCAAGGTCGCAGTCTACGACAGTTACTCCAGCTTTGATCATAGATTTTACGGCTATTTCAAGGATATGAGGACCCGAAATTCTTGAATCTCTACCTACTGAAATTTTCAATTCATTTGCAGGGACAGCTTTTTTTTGTGCAAGCCACAGTATAAAACCGTTTACCATAGCCGCAACTGTACCGTCCGTAAGATTGATATCATAGCCCGCACCTTCAACAGCAACACCTCTGATATCCGTTCCGCTCTTGAATTGTTTCCAAAAATCGTTCAACATAATACACTATCTCCTTTATTAGTTAGTTTCACTTTTATATGCATATTTGTTATCCGTTCCGGTAAACTCATTACTGCCAAATGTAAGCTTACCGTCTTTTACATTGTAGTCGAATGACTGTTCAACAATATTGTTATTCATGGGGTAATAGCTTGTAGAGCAAACCCCGTCCTTTACAGTATAGCTGCCGTGTATCTCTACATCAGGCGCAAGTTGCTCAAAAGTACCGTCATCATTAAAGGTCATTGTATAGGAATAATCCAACTCTTTACTATCATAAAGCCACGTACCAACAAGCTTTTTGTCCGTCTTGAACCCATCATTTTTCGATATTTTGTAATTCTCATTGCCGGGTGTGAAATTCCATTTGTAATAAGTAATTCCGTCAATCGTAACGCTGTCTGTGATTTTTTTCTTATTTTCAATGTATTCTTTATCGGATGAGCTGTCATCAGGTGATAAAAGCATACCGGATAAATCGACAAGCTTAAGATTTCTTCCGTTCAGTATATTTCCTTCAATATCATAATTGAATCTGAATACCTGCACCTGACCGTAAACCGAAAGATAAATGTACAGAAGCTTATCATCATTATCATCCTTTGTAAGCTCATATCTTCCGATATAGGTTACTCCTCCGGAATGAAAACGAACCGTTTTATCTTTCTCAAAAGTAAGATTAAAGGGAACTTTTTCCGAATCAGTATTCAAAGAAATTTCTATGCCCCATGTTCCGACTATGTCCGTATCGAAAAAACACTTCCAAACACCGAAAAAAATAAGTACGGAAAGGAAAATACACGCCGCTATTATCAAAGGAGCCCTGTAATGTACCGTTCTGACAGTTTTTTTTGAGCTTTGCGAATCGACATTGCTGTCTGTCTCCGATGCGTCACCCGGTGTATCCTCATTAATATTATCAGATGTTACAATCCCATCCTGCACTTCATCATTGCTTATATTCAATTCTTCTTCATCGCTCATTAAATTAACCCCCCGCATATTTATGCAAAACAATAAAACCAATGTCTCGCACGTTCTCAATGGTTCCATTATATTTTAACTTATATTTCCAATTAATACAAGGTTTTATAAAAGTTTTTTATAAAAATTCTTTTTTAGCTCAATATCTTAGGCTGAAATTGCAGTATATATGGTTTTTTAACAAAAATTTCTCCAAATTCTAAGAATAAATCAGCACGCAAAATACAAAAAAGTATAAGCTGATTTAAAACAAAATGTTGAAACGTAGAATAAAATGTGTTATGATAGTAGTATAGATTTTTAATTTTTATTGTACATTTTCTACTATTTCAGGGGGTATTTAGTATGGATATAAAGGCTTCTTATAATGCCTGGCTCGATAATGCGGGCGAAGATACGGATCTTATTGAGGAACTTAAAAACATAAGAGGAAACGATGATGAAATTTACGAACGCTTCTATACGGAGCTTAAATTCGGTACTGCCGGACTCAGAGGAATAATCGGCGCCGGTACGAACAGAATGAACATATATACCGTAAGACGTGCAACACAAGGACTTGCTGATTTTCTGAATAAGAAATATGAAAAACCGTCTGTTGCCATATCTTACGACTCAAGAATTAAGGCTGACCTTTTTGCAAAGGAAGCAGCAAGGGTGCTCGCGGCAAACGGAGTCAAGGCTTATATCAGCACTGAGCTTCAGCCCACGCCGGTTGTTTCCTTTGCTGTCCGGGAGCTTAAAACTCAAGCAGGTATCATGGTTACGGCTAGCCATAATCCGGCAAAATATAACGGTTATAAATGCTATGGCAGTGACGGTTGCCAGATGACTGATATCAACGCAAACGCTGTATTTGAAGAAATCGATAATGTACAATATTTCAATGGGGATATCAAGCTTATAGATTTTGAGGAAGGCATAAATAGTGGTTTAATCGAATGGATAAGCGATGACGTCTATGAGGCTTTTCTGAAAAATGTACAGTCGCAGTCAGTTAATCCCAATGTATGCAAGGGCTCCGGGTTGAAGGTTGTATATACTCCCCTTAACGGTGCCGGCAATAAGCTTGTGCGTAAGATCCTTGACAGAATCGGCGTTGAAGATGTTATTGTTGTTTCGGAGCAGGAAAACCCTGACGGAAACTTTACAACCTGTCCTTATCCGAACCCTGAAATCAGAGAAGCTCTGGATCTTGGACTTAAGCTTTGCGAAAAAGAACAGTCTGATTTACTGCTTGCTACCGACCCTGACAGTGACCGTGTGGGTATAGCGGTAAAGATTGAAAACGGCTACCGTCTTATGAGCGGTAATGAAACGGGTATTATGCTTCTCAACTATCTTCTTGACAGCAGAAAGAGAAAAGGTACTCTTCCTCAAAGACCTGTTGCCGTAAAGACTATTGTTACAAGCAAGCTTGTTGACAGAGTATGCGAAAAATACGGATGTGAACTAAAAAATGTACTTACGGGCTTCAAGTATATAGGTGAGCAGATTCTCCTTCTTGAGCAAAAGCATGAGGAAAACAGGTATATATTCGGCTTTGAGGAAAGCTACGGCTATCTTGCAGGAACATATGTAAGAGATAAGGACGCAGTTGTTGCTTCTATGCTTATCTGTGAAATGGCTGCATATTATCGCACTCAGGGAAAGAGCCTAAATGATGTTATGAATGAACTTTATGACGAATTCGGGTATTATCTTAATACAACCAAAGCATTTGAATTTGAAGGCTCGGCAGGTATGCAGAAGATGTCCGATATAATGTCAGCTTTGCGTAATTCTCATCCCGCTGAAATAGCAGGCTTTAAGGTTATTAATTATTCCGATTATCTGAATTCATATTCAAAGGACATTGTCAGCGGCACGGAGGAGGTAATTGACCTTCCTAAATCAAATGTGCTTTCCTACTCCCTTGAGGGTGGCGGAGCGGTTATTGTAAGACCCTCGGGTACAGAACCCAAAATTAAGGTTTACATTACGTCTGTTGGAAAATCCGCCGAGGATGCAGACGGTATTTCAAAGAAAATGCTTGATTCCATTCTCAAAATACTTGGTATCTGACAAAGTCAGTAAGCTGTTGCAGTTCTTCTTACTATTGAAATTGTGCCGGTGGGGTCTTCCCCACCGGCGAACTAATACGCTGCCTTTTCAAAAAGCTTGATTCAAACGACAACCTTTAATAAATAAAAAAATGACCTTGTCCGAATATTCAAAACGGACAAGGTCACTGCTTTATTATCTTTCAAAGAAATAATCTCTGTCATAGTACGGATAATCATAATCATCCTTGGTTGCAGAGGATTCTTCAACATCAGCGGCTTTTTCACCAAGAGTAACATCAAACTGCTTAGTTTCACCGTCACGATAAACTGTAATCTTTATCTTATCACCGGCTTTATGCTTTGATATGACCGCCATAAGCTCCGTTGCTTCAGATATTTCCTTATCATCGACCTTGGTTATGCAGTCATATACCTTTATTCCTGCCTTATCTGCAGCGGATCCTTCAGTAACAGCCGATACATAAACACCCATTCTGTCAACTCTGTACATAAACATTGAATTCTCGGTAGTAACATCCACAAGGTTTACACCTAAATATCCTCTGCCGCTTACATATCCCTTTGTTTTAAGGTCCTCGAGAATATCCACTATATCGTTTATCGGTATTGCAAATCCAAGACCTTCAACTGCTGTTCCGGATGAAGTAGAGCTTGATTTTGCAACAACAATACCAATAAGATTCCCGTTTGCATCGAACAGACCGCCGCCTGAATTTCCGGGATTTATTGCAGCATTTGTCTGGAGAAGATTCATGGTTTTGTTGTCTATATCAATTTCTCTGTCAAGTGCGCTTATGATACCGTCCGTTACGGTACCTCCAAGCTCTCCGAGAGGATTTCCTATTGCAATGGCTGTCTGACCTACACTGAGCTTTGCGGAATCACCGAAAGTTGCTGCGGTAAGTCCTGTTTCATCAATTTTCAAAAGCGCTACATCAAGTGTGGAATCCTTACCGATAAGCTTTGCGGTATATGTTTTTGTATTTGTTAGACGTATACTAATTGTCGTGGCACCGTCTATTACATGATTATTTGTAATTATATAACCGTCCTCGGAAATTATAACACCGCTTCCGGCAGACTGCTGAACATATTGTCCGTAGAAACTGTCATAGGCAGTTTCTTCGGTTGTTATTTCAACAACAGAATCCTTGACCTTTGCAGCAACCTCCTGTGTTGTGGTCGGCGCAATATCAGTATCGCTTGCCTGAGTTATTTTAAGCACGGAGTCATCCTTTTTATCTGATGTTTTGGATGTATCCTTATCATCGGAAGAATCAGAGGTGAATATTGAATTTCCATTTGCAAGATATGAGCCTAAGAATCCCCCGCCGACTCCGACGCAAAGTGAAAGTATAACTGCCGCAGCTATTATACCGAAGCCTCGTCCGTTTGATTTTTTCTTTTTGCCATCCGGTGCTGAATTCGGATACACATTTGGGATTTCCGGATTTGCTTTCTGTGTAAATCCGCTGTCTGTCTGTGTACCTGCGTAAGGCTGTTGTACCCGGGGAACCTCCTGTGCGGCAGGAAACGTATAAACCTCATCAGATGTTTCCTTCTTAGGAGTATATTCTCCATTATTGAAATTTTCAAAATTATTGTTTTCCATAATTATAACCTCCGTATAACAATTTCTTTTGCTGACAATGATATTATAAACTGTTACGATAAAAAATGTGTCAACAAAAATTATTTTTTTTTGAAACAATATATTAAATATCACTTAAATTTTTTTAAGTATTTAATATTTATTTCAGCTAAATATGTTTTAACTCAAACTAATTGATTTGTCAAGTACCTTATTTGCAATTTTTGATGTATGTTTATTAAATATATTGTTTGTATTTTGGGAAATATTATGATAGAATTATATATAGTTAGGAGTGTTACAGTTGAAAGTAAATTTTCATACACATACATACCGTTGCCTCCATGCAGTCGGAAGCGAAGAAGATT
>CANRDH010000058.1 GCA_947629295.1 uncultured Clostridia bacterium | reverse complement strand
AGTCAGCCTTACGGCTGACGGGCAATTCATCCCACCGCCTTAGAGGCGGGGGACTTCTTGCCCATTTAGGTTAAAAAGCCTTGATTTGAAGCTCCCGTTTTGCTGACCACAGCTTACTGCCCGCGGCAGGACACGAATATGTTTTTCAGAACAATAGTGCCTGCTCAGGGTGGAAAAGATTTGAGCCCGTACAAAGCTCGATTATACTTATTACCGTTATAATCAATCCGATAATCGCTGTGTATAAAATAAAAATATACATCCTGTCAGTCTTGAGCAGCCACTTGAAAAGCTTTATTGCCAAAAAGCCTACAACCGCAGCCACTATCATTCCTATGATAATCGGAAAATAATCTATCGTTACCTTTTCACCGCCCTCCGGGAAAAGCGCTTCCTTTCCCTCAAGCAGTGCCGCAGCAACTATCGCAGGCGTTCCTAAAAGAAATGAATAATCAAGAGCCAGCTGTTTGTTAATTCCCCTCATCTCACTTGCCGCAAGCGTTGAACCCGACCTTGATATTCCGGGGAATATCGCCGCGATGCACTGCGTTATTCCCACAGCAAGTGCGTCAACGGCATTGTATTTCTTTCTTCCTGCTCCGCCTTTTTTGCTCCCCGACTTATTTCTGTATTCATTTGCTGTTTTATTATTTTTTCTGTCACCGATAAACAACAGCGTACTTGTCACCAAAAGCGAAAGACCTACCACTATAAAGAAACCGCTTTTTGCAAACATATCCGCAAGGTCTTTTACTTTCATATCCGTACCGGGTATCGGAATAAAAAGTAAAAATAAAGGCAAAAGACCTATTATCAGCATCATTACCATATTTCTCTTTTTATTCATGGTGCTCCATTTGAACTTTCCCGTGAATATGTCCTTTACCATAAGACCAAACTCTTTCAAAAGTCCGACAATAAGCTTGATGTAAACACCGATAACAGCCGCAAGCGTTCCGATGTGCAGCATTACCGAGAAAAATAAATTATCCTCCGTCATACCGAAAAAATGCTGCGCTATCGCAAGGTGTCCGCTGCTCGATACGGGAAGAAATTCGGTCAGTCCCTGAATTATTCCCTGAATAATTGCTTCTCCAACATTCATTATGTAACCTCCTTAGCCTCACGGCAGAATATAGGGAAATCTCCCCACAATATCTTATTCCGCCGTATAGAAAATATGAATATTCCGCTATTTTGTTTTTCTTGTTGACTTGTTATTTTTCTTTTTTTCTTTAGCCTTTGCCTTGTCTATCATATCATAAAGGGAGCTTACCGCGTCATTCAGCGAACCGAGATTTTCTATCAGTCCCTCTTCAACCGCATCACTTCCGTCAAGTATCGTTCCTATATCCATAACCAACTCGTCTGTATTCATTGCAAGCTCGTTATATCTCTCAGGGGAAATTTCCGAATTGTCCGTAACGAATGTCGTTATCCTCCTCTGCATTCTCTGAAAATATTCAAATGCCTGCGGAACACCGAGCATAAGTCCGTTCATTCTGACAGGATGAATCGTCATGGTTGCGGATTTTGCAATAAATGATTTCTTTGCAGCAACGGCTATCGGAACACCTATGGAATGTCCTCCTCCAAGAACAAGGGATACGACAGGCTTTGTCATGCCTGCCACAAGCTCAGCTATCGCAAGACCCGCCTCTACATCCCCGCCAACCGTGTTGAGGATAATAAGCAGGCCATCGATCGCCTCACTTTGCTCCACGGCGACAAGCTGAGGTATGATATGCTCATACTTTGTTGTTTTTGTCTGCGGTGAAAGAATGTAATGCCCCTCGATCTGACCTATGATTGTAAGACATTGTACTGTATATTTCCCGCAAGCGGATATGATCGATCCTGATTCGACAATCATATCGGACAGCTTTTCCGCAAATTCGAGCTTTTCTGCTTCGGCTGTTGTCGGAACATCAGGATGCTCAGCAGGATTCTGTACAGTATTTTTTGTTTGTTTTTTGTTGCTCATTTTATCATGCCTCCATGCAGGTATTATTTGCATTTCGACATTACGGCATACACTCTAGTATATCATTTTTTCCTGATCACTTCAAGTAAATTTTTACCATAAAGCCGATTGTTTTAAAAATTAAACCGTTTTTGTATACTTTTACATATAAGTGCGATCGGAATTGTAAGAATCCCCCACAACGTGCTGTAATACAGGCATATCTGTCCGCACAAATTTGCGGGCATTTTTGAATAATCCCATACATTGAGCTTGCCCCACAGATTTACTATACAGCCGACAAGAAATTCCACAGAGGTTATAACAGAGCTTCCTATACAGCATTTTTTCCACATAGCGATATTTGACAGATTCTTAAAAATACGGTATAAAACCGTAAAGCATAAACCTCCTGTCAGAACCATCGACCAATGTGTATATCTTCTCCATATTATTTCTATAAGACCATAGCTTAACCCGCCAAAGGAAAATAATGCTATATTGCAGTTTATTTTTCTTTTCATTGTACCACCCGAAGATAGTATTTGCATTTTTTTGCTTTCTTATAATTTTTTAACTTCAGAAGGTAAACTTTTTTATTTTTTTTAATTACTTATGAGAATACGCTGATAGCTGTTACAAATCCGTACAATGTAACAGCTGTTATCCATACAGAAATAATTATGCCCGACAGATAATAATTTAAAGAATTAAAGAAACGGAGATGTATAATATGGCAGAAAAAAGATTTTATTGGCTTAAGCTTAAGGATAATTTTTTTGACAGACTTGATATAAAGGCTATGAGAATGCTTGATGACGGCTGTGAAACGGTTATAATATATATTAAAATGATGCTTTACGCTCTAAACTCCGAAGGTCAAATTACATACAGAAATATACTTTCAAGCTGTGACGAGGAAATTGCCCTTGCAATCAATGAGGATATCGAAAAGGTGCATAAAACCGTTGAATTTCTTATAAAAACAGGACGGGCAGTAAGAAATGATAACGGCGGTATCCTCCTTACTGAGCTTGAAGAGATAAGCGGAAGTGAATGTGCGTCTGCCGAACGTGTAAGAAAATCAAGAAAGAATAAATCGTTACAATATAACGAAAATGTAACGGCAGATACAGATATAGATACAGAGAAAGAGAAATATAAAAAGACTGAGGATAAAAATACGGGTGATTGTACCGATAAGAAATCGGATGAGTGCGGGAATATCGACTATGAGAAAATAGCAGAGCAATTCAATGAAATATGCAAATCTCTGCCGAAAATAACAACCTTGAGCAAAACAAGAAAGAAAAATATCGACAGAGCATATACACAGCTTGACGGGAAGTTCAGCGAGCTTTTCCGCAAAGTGGAAAAATCGGATTTTCTGACAGGAAAAAACGGAATATGGACATCCGGCTTCGACTGGATAATCAAACCCGAAAATATGATAAAAATACTTGAGGGAAATTATGACAACAGACCCGTAACATCTGTAAAGAGGCAATCCCCCGGAGGATATCCTCCGACATATTCTCTTGAGGAATATGAGAATCAGAGCATAATCGATTATCCGTAACAGCACGGCGGAATTATGTATTGCTTAAGTCAGGGATAAAATTTCCTCATTCGTATTGTATAGCGAATCATTTTATGCTAAAATTAGAATATACGGTGAATCAATGACCGAATAAATCCGAAGAAACGGAGAGATTTTTATGCTTACAGATATAGAAATTGCACAACAGGCAGATATTAAGCCTATCGGAGAGATTGCCTCAAAGCTCGGAATAAATGAAGACGAGCTTGAATATTACGGTAAATATAAGGCTAAGCTTTCGGAATCGCTTATAAAGAGAATGTCTTATAAGCCTGACGGAAAACTTATACTCGTGACCGCAATGAACCCTACTCCCGCAGGCGAGGGAAAAACTACGACCTCTGTCGGTCTTGGCGACGCATTGTCGGCACTCGGCAAAAAAACTGTTCTTGCCTTGCGTGAGCCGTCGCTCGGCCCTGTTTTCGGGATAAAGGGCGGCGCTGCCGGCGGCGGCTATGCTCAGGTTATACCTATGGAGGATATCAATCTGCATTTCACCGGAGATATGCACGCAATCACGGCGGCAAACAATCTTTGCTGTGCTATGCTTGACAATCATATTCAACAGGGAAACACTTTGAGTATCGACGTCAAGAAAATACTTATAAAGCGCTGTCTGGATATGAATGACAGGGAGCTGAGAAATATAGTTGCCGGCCTTGGCGGCAGAGTGAACGGTGTGCCGCGTGAGGACGGATTTATCATAACCGTTGCAAGTGAGGTTATGGCTATACTCTGTCTTGCAAACGATATTGACGACCTCAAGCAAAGACTTGGTAATATTCTCATTGCCTACACAGTGGACGGAAACCCCGTATATGCAAAAGATATTAAGGCTAACGGCGCTATGGCGGCACTTCTTAAGGACGCAGTAAAGCCGAATCTCGTACAGACGCTGGAGGGTACTCCCGCACTTATGCACGGCGGTCCGTTTGCAAATATAGCTCACGGCTGTAATTCCGTGAGAGCAACAAAGCTTGCGCTCAAGCTTGGCGACTATTGTGTTACGGAGGCAGGCTTCGGCTCCGACCTCGGTGCGGAAAAATTCTTTGATATAAAATGCCGCAAGGCAGGCTTAAAACCTAATGCTGCTGTTATTGTCGCGACCGTAAGGTCACTTAAGTATAACGGCGGAGTGCCCAAAGCAGAGCTTACAAATGAAAACCTTGACGCACTCAAAAAGGGTATCGTAAATTTAGGTGCGCATATCGAGAATATGCACAAGTTCGGTATACCGACGGTTGTTGCCATAAACCGTTTTCTTACCGACAGCGACGCAGAGCTTGAATATATCGAGAAATTCTGCACTGAGCTGGGTGCGGATTTTGCTATGTCGGAAGTATTCGCAAAAGGCGGAGAGGGCGGTAAAGCTCTTGCCGAAAAGGTTATTGCCGCAGCAGAAAAGCCGTCTGCGTTCAGGACGGTTTATCCCGATAATATGGGAATCAAGGAGAAAATCGAAGCAGTTGCAAAGAATATTTACGGAGCAGACGGAGTGGTATATACGACTCAGGCAGAAAAAGCGCTTGCCGATATCGGTAAATTAGGTGTAACGGATTATCCTGTATGTATTGCAAAAACTCAGTACTCTCTTTCGGATAACCCCGCACTGTTGGGACGGCCGAAGGATTTTGCAATAACCGTGCGTGATGTACGCCTTTCAAACGGCGCAGGATTTGTTGTTGTTTACACCGGCGATATTATGACCATGCCCGGCTTGCCGAAGGTTCCTGCCGCTGAGAAAATCGATGTGGATTCAAACGGAAAGATAACCGGTCTTTTCTGAATTGTATGTTGATCATGAATAAGCATAGGGGTGTAGGAAATGAACAGGGATGAAAAAATAGTAATGCTTAAGCTTGATATCATATTCAAGCGGATTTTCGGAAACGAAAACAATACCGACATCATAGCTGCATTTATATCCGATCTGCTTGAAATTCCCCGGGAAAGCATTAAGGCTGTCTATATCAATAATGTTGAGCTTACACCGGAATACTTTGAGCAGAAATTCAGCAGGCTAGATTTGAAGCTTAATGTGGATGACAGAATTGTCAATATTGAAATGCAGGTCAACAGAGAAGTTGATTTCAATGAACGCACACTGTATTACTGGTCTAAAATGTATAGTGAAGAGCTTAAAACAGGCGAAGAATACGGCGAGCTTAAGCAAACTATATGCATTAATATTATCAATTTCAATCAATTTGACTGCAAGGATTATCATTCGCATTTCAAGGTACTTGAAACAAGCAGGCATGAAGTATTGACAAATAAATTTGCGATACATTTTTTTGAATTGAGAAAGATAAAATATGCAAAGAAAAATAAACGCATGGAAGATTGGCTCAATCTTATAAATGCCGAAACGGAGGGTGATCTTATGGATATACAGAATTCAACGACAATTCCGGAGGTTAAAAAGACAATAGTTATGCTCAGGGAATTAAGTGCGGATGAAAAGGTACGTCAGGAAGCATTTTACCGTGAAAAGCGTATTCATGATGAAGCTACTGCTCTGAACGGAGCAAGAAGAGAAGGAATCGAAATAGGTCGAGCTGAGGGTAAAGCCGAAGGATTAACAGAAGGCATAAACAATATGATTGAAAAAATGCGTAAGGCTGGTATGTCCGAAGAACAGATAAGGGCTATAGTTGAAATAAAATAAACTGTTATCCTCCTGAAATTTGTAACTCATTTCAATTGAGTATTGGCTCAATCTTATAAATGCCGAAACGGAGGGTGATCTTATGGATATACAGAATTCAACGACAATTCCTGAGGTTAAGAAGACAATAGTTATGCTCAGGGAATTAAGTGCGGATGAAAAGGTACGTCAGGAAGCATTTTACCGTGAAAAGCGTATTCATGATGAAGCTACTGCTCTGAACGGAGCAAGAAGAGAAGGAATCGAAATAGGTCGAGCTGAGGGTAAAGCCGAAGGTAAAGCCGAAGGATTAACAGAAGGCATAAACAATATGATTGAAAAAATGCGCAAATCGGGTATGTCTGAGGAACAGATAAAGTCAATAATTGATATAAAATGAGCTGTTATAGACAAAATCATCTGTCTTAACGCATTATATTGAAAAAATAAGGTAATTGTGAATTGAGGGGTATTGTTGCAGAAATTTATTTCTTCCTCTCCTGAGGAAACTGAGGCTGTTGCCGAAAAGCTTGCCTGTACTTTGAAAGGCACCGAAATAATTGCCATGTTCGGCGGTCTTGGAGCAGGTAAAACGGCTTTTACACGTGGTCTTGCAAGAGGTCTGGGTATTGATGAGGGTGTGTCAAGTCCTACCTTTGCCCTTGTTAATGAATACAGCGGAAAATTTAATCTGTATCATTTCGATATGTACAGGGTAGGTTCATGGGACGATTTATACAGTACCGGATTTTTCGATTATCAGGATAACGGCATTATGATTATCGAGTGGAGTGAAAATATTATCGAATTTCTTCCCGAAAATCACATAACCGTAACAATTAATACATTGGATGAAAATACAAGAGAAATTATAATAGATGGAACAAATATATCACAGATATAAGTCAGGTCTTGTATGGCTTCATTAACAGTTCGTGATAAATATAGTTTTCGGAGGAGAATATATGAAAATACTTGCAATAGATACATCGGCTTCGCCGGTTTCGGCGGCTTTGCTGTGTGACGGCAGGCTTTTGGGGGAATTTTACCTTAACATTAAAACTACACACAGTCAGACGCTTATGCCGATCGTTTCAAATCTTCTGTCATCAGGCAGGATTGATATTAATGATATAGATGTATTCGCAGTTAATGCCGGTCCCGGCTCGTTTACGGGCGTGCGTATCGGTGTTGCCTCTGTTAAGGGTATGGCCATGCCGCTTGATAAACCGTGTGCGGGTGTGTCAACACTTGAATCTATGGCTTATTCTCTCCCCTATTCTGACGGCATTGTATGTGCTGTTATGGACGCAAGGTGCAGTCAGGTATATAATGCACTTTTCAGACTTAATAACTCATCTGTTGAAAGAATAACTGAGGACAGGGCAATCAGTATTGATGAACTTGAAAAAGACCTTGAATTTTATGATGAAACCGTATATCTTGCAGGTGACGGAGCGGACATATGTTTTCAAGCTTTTGGTGAAAAGCTTGAAAATGTTGTTCTGACACCGGTTAATATAAGATATCAGCACGCTTACGGTACTGCCGCAGCGGCGGAAATTATGGCTAAGGAAAACAGGCTTTGCACACCTGCTCAGCTTATGCCGATATATTTACGACTTCCGCAGGCAGAGCGTGAGCTTAAGGCAAAACAGGAAAAATTAAAAAAAGGAGAAATGCAGGAATGAAAATCTCACTTGGAGCAGACCACGGAGCATATGAGCTTAAAGAAGCCGTTGCAAAGCACCTTAAGGAAAAGGGTGTTGAATATGAGGATTACGGATGTTTTTCAAAGGAATCCGTTGATTATCCGAAATATGCATATAAAGCCGCAAAAGCTGTTGCAGAGGGCGAATGTGAATTCGGCATTATATGCTGTACCACAGGTCTTGGTGTATCGATGGCTGCGAATAAGGTCAAGGGTGTGCGTGCGGCTGTATGTACGGACGAGCATCTTGCAGAAATGACCAGAAGGCATAACAATGCCAATGTACTTTGTATGGGACAGAGTGTTGTAACCGTAGATGAGGCGCTGGGGATTGTTGATGTATTTCTTTCAACGGAGTTTGAGGGCGGTCGGCACTTACGCAGAGTAAACCTGCTTACAGACATTGAAAACGGAATTGATATTTCTCAGAAGTAAGAATACTGAAAAAAGGCTGCCGCACGGTGTTAAATCACTGTACGGCAGTCTTTTTATACCCGGAAGAAAAAGCAATGGATCCTTATTTCAGCTGTTCTCGGTGCGTTTATCACATAAATCCAAGTGCAGTATAATGTTATAATGTATGTATAAATTATTACTCACGTCTATGGCTCGACC
>CANRDH010000057.1 GCA_947629295.1 uncultured Clostridia bacterium | reverse complement strand
CGATTTTTCGTCCTCTGCGAGTCAAATTGAAAATGTATCTTCTCCGGACGATACTTGCTATGTAATATTTACTTCGGGTTCTACGGGTAAACCGAAAGGTGCATTGATAAAACACATTGGACTCAATAATTTTTCCAACAGCAATAATATTTTTTACAAAGCTATTTTTGAAAACTCTTATAGTGTTTTGTCTATAGGCTCATTCACGTTTGATATATCTATCGGAGAAATAATTCAACCGATCCTGAACGGCTCAACTTCTGTTATTGCAACTGAAAGTGATATAACCAGTGCTGAAAAAATAGCACATTTGATTTCAGATAGATGTGTTGATTTAATACACATTACACCTTCAAGATTAATGTACTATTTATCAAATAAGCAATTTAGAAAATCCATAGGAAGAATTAAAACAATTCTTTCAGCAGGTGAGGAATTCTCTCCGGCAGTGTTTGATGAAGTACGTAAATATAGTAATGCAAGCATATTTAACGGCTATGGACCTACAGAAGCGACAATAGGAAGCACTTTTACTAAGGTGAATAGCTCTGATCTTGTCACCATTGGTAAACCTATGTCGAATGTTATAATTTACATATTAGATGAGAGAGGAAAACCTTGTCCGATCGGAGTACCCGGAGAATTGTACATATCTGGAGACGGAGTAGGAAAAGGATATCTTAACAGACCGGAACTGACAGCAGAAAAATTTGTATCCGATCCGTTTTCAGCAGGAAAAACCATGTATAAGTCCGGAGACCTTGCAAGGTGGAGACCTGATGGAGAACTTGAGTATCTCGGAAGGATCGATACTCAGGTAAAGATCCGCGGACTGAGAATAGAGCTTGGCGAGATAGAAAGTGTTATGAACAGCTATGAAGGAATACATATGACAGCTGTTGCAGATAAGAAAGATGAGTCAGGCAGGCAGTACCTTGTCGGATACTATACATCAGACAAGGCGATAGATGAAAAGCGCCTTCGCGAATATCTTTCTACAAAACTGCCAAGATATATGGTTCCGAATTACTTTATGCAGCTTTCAGAAATGCCTATGACTACAAGCGGAAAAACCGACAGAAAAAATCTTCCCCAACCGGAAGTGTCAGATTTGACAAATAAATTTGTTGAGCCTGCTACAATTACCGAAAAAATTTTATGTGATACGGCAAGCAATTTGTTTGGCAATAAAAAGATAGGAACGAATGATAACTTTTTTGAACTTGGTGGAGATAGCCTTACAGCTATGCAGTTTGTAGCTGTTCTTTATGAAAAAGGAATCACCATCAGTATGCAGAATGTTTACGAATTCCCAACACTGACTGAACTTGGCACTTTTATAGATGACAGATGCGAAATTCATAATGAGTATAGGGCAGAAGATTTTAAAGATTATGAAAGTATTTTGATCAACAATTCTTCTGACAAACAGTATAACTTTAAGTATAAGCCGCTTGGAAATATCTTTATAACAGGAGTAACAGGCTTTTTGGGCGCGCATTTGCTTAATGAAGTATTTGATAATGGCTGCGAAAAAATATATTGCCTGGTCAGAAGTAGAGAAAAATTACAAAATGTACTTCATTATTATTTTAGGCAGAAATATGATTTCGAGATTGGAAAAAGAATTGTTCCGATTATAGGAGATATTACAAAGAAAGAATGTATATCTGATTTTCCATCTGATGTAAATACAGTAATTCATTCTGCGGCAAACGTTAAGCACTATGGCAATTATTTTGACTTTGAAGAAATAAATGTTATCGGTACAGATAATATGCTGGAGTATGCCGACAGCATATCTGCTTCTTTTGCTTATATTTCTACAACCAGTGTCAGTGGAATGGCACTTAATAATTCAGAAACCGAAACAAAGATATTTAAAGAATCAGATATATACATAGGTCAGATTCTTGATAATGTATATATTCGGAGCAAATTTGAAGCAGAAAGGCTTGTCCTTGACAAGATTATTACAGGAATGAAATGCCGAATCTTCCTAGTAGGCAATTTGACCAACAGATATTCTGATGCTTTATTTCAGCCAAATTATCAAGAAAATGCGTTTTTGAAACGTATAAAGGTGTTTGCCAATATGCAAATGATTCCGGATAATTTGTTGAACATACCTATTGAGATGACACCTGTTGATATGGCAGCAAGGGCTATAATTTTACTGATGAGGTATGCTGACGACCAACAAACAGTATTTCATATATCAAATAGTAATAATAAAACTACTTACAAAAAATTCGTTGAAATATTTGGCGATATGGGCATAAAGCTGTCCATCAGTTCTGCAGAAAATTTTATGGAAAAGATCGAATCTGTTAAAACCGCTGAAAACAACTTTATCATAAATGATATAAACGAAGTAAAGCGAACAAACATGATGGCAAAAGTTATTGTTGATAATAGTTATACTGTGGGGATACTTTCAAAAGTCGGATTTGAATGGGTGGATCTATCGAGAGATTATCTGAAGAGGTATATTAATTATTTTAAGTGTTTAAATTATTTTGAATGTAAAGGTGATGAAATATGAAAAACAAGAATTATCCGTTATACGAAGTAAAGCGGATAACCA
Source organism: uncultured Clostridia bacterium (assembly GCA_947629295.1). Taxonomy (GTDB): domain Bacteria; phylum Bacillota; class Clostridia; order Oscillospirales; family Acutalibacteraceae; genus UBA1213. The sequence goes on along the minus strand of CANRDH010000057.1, from coordinate 6,002 downwards.
CGCTTACAGAACTTGTTGATTACAGAGCAAAAGAATCTCCCGATAAAATAGCATTTGCTTGGTCACAATCAGGAGAAAGATATGAAAGAACATATAAGGAATTCAAGGAAGAAATCAACACTTTAAGTACTGCGATAAAAATAAGAGATACTACATCAAAAAAGATTGCAATACTTGGCGAGAATTCATACTACTGGATATTATCTTTCTTTTCAATTGTTTGCTCATCAAACGTTGCGGTACCAATAGATAAGGAACTTCCTGTTGAGAATATCATATTACTCATAAAAAATAGTGGATGCTCACATTTGATTTTCTCTGATACATATTCAGATATAGCAGAGACTATATGTCAAAGCATAGAAATCTGTGCAATTAACATGAAAGATCTGCCTTTAATTATTTCTAAAGGTAAAGATATTACCGACAACAGCATTGATGATGTTTCATATATAAATGTCAGTTGTGATACTTTAGCAGCAATTATTTATACTTCAGGCACGACCGGCATAAGTAAGGGAGTTATGTTGAGTCATGGCAATCTTGCATTGGACACATATTCGGCTTGCAGTAATTGCAAATTTTTTGGAGACACTCTGCTTCTTCTGCCATTGCACCATTCTTTTGGACTAGTTGCCGGAGTTTTTGTAACAATGATATATGGATATACAATTTACATAAACAGCAGTCTAAAAAACATTTCTAAAGATTTGGTTTTGGCAAAACCGCAAAGTCTGTTTTTAGTTCCACTTTTTGTAGAAACTCTTTATAAAAACATTTGGACAACAGCAGCCAAAAACGGAAAATCCAGATTACTGAAGCTTTTATTAAAAGTAAGTAATTTTCTGCTTAAATGTAGGATTGATCTACGCAGAAAAATCTTTAAATCGGTTATAAATAGCTTCGGAGGTAACTTGGATACGATTATAAGCGGTGGAGCACAACTGAATGAACAATATATTAAGGGATTTAGAGAATTTGGTATTAATTTGCTCAACGGATATGGCATCACTGAATGTTCGCCGGTCGTGGCCGTAAATAGAAATAACTATTACAAAGACGGAAGCGTTGGGCAGGTCTTAAACGAGTGTACTGTAAAGATAGTTTCAAAAGATGATAACGGCATAGGGGAAGTATGCGTAAAAGGCTCTATTGTTATGCAAGGATATTATAATATGAAGAAGGCCACCGAAGATGTTCTCGTGGACAATTGGTTTCACACCGGAGATATTGGTTATATTGATAACGAAGGATTTCTTTTCATAACTGGCAGAAAGAAAAATTTGATTATACTTAGCAATGGTGAAAATGTTGCTCCAGAGGAATTAGAAAGTTTATTTGATAGTGCCTCTCTTGTTAAAGAGGTAGTGGTCTATGAAAGTAATCATAAAATTATAGCTGAAGTATACCCGGATTATCAGTTTGCTGAAAATAGCAAAATCGTATCAATTAAAGATGCATTAAATAATTTGCTGAATGATATAAACAAAAAGCTTCCAAAATTCAAACAAATAAGTTCGGTTATTATTCGAGACAAAGAGTTTGAAAAAACAACGACAAAAAAGATTAAGAGAAATATGATAGGAGGAAATAAGTAATGTTTGAAAAAGTGTGTGAGATTCTTTCTGAATTTACTGAAAAAAAGGCAAATGAAATGACAATGGAGACATTATTACTTAATGATCTTGATATGGATTCGTTTGATACAGTAAATGCGGTAGTTAGTTTTGAAGAAGAATTCCATATTGAGATTCCAGATAGGGACATTTATGATTTTCGAACAGTTGGAGATATAGTAAATTATCTTATAAAGATAAAATAAGGCTACTTCAAATTATAGAGATAAGAAATATTTTGCATATAAACGCATGCTAAGGTTAGAAGAAAATTAATTTTAGAAGCAATTTACGTTTGTACTATGTAGTTAGATCAGTATTTAATATCTTCGGGAACATTTTTTTGAAAGTTTTTTATTGATTCTATCAAAAATAAAATAGTTATGAAGAATATTCCACTGTCGTTGCGCTGCCATCAGGTGCTAGTGACCGCAAGGTCGTGTGGGTTCAAGTCCCTTCACCTGCACCACGTCGTCGCGGATTTCGTATCATTCGCGGCGACTTTTCTTTTATACTTGTGGAAAAGTCACCTCTCACTCACTCCATCGCTCCTCCTCTACAAAACGGGTCACGCTTGCTCCGCCTGTTCGCTTGCAAGCGCGATCACAACGGCTATGCTGCGCTAACAACCCGTTTTGGTATATTGAGCAAATCTTACTTCTTATTTCTTACATCTTATTTCTAAAAGCGTGCGGCGTAATGCGCCCTCCGCGAATTTTAAAACCGTTCGACGTTCGTAAGTCGGGCGGTCTAACCCAAACACTTTGTGTTTGGGTTCAAAGAAAATTTCCTTTGCCGATAACATTCTGTCGGCAATTTTTATTTTACTGCGTAAAATAAAAATCGGAAATTTCTTTCTTCAGATTATTAAAATGCGTACCGTCAAAAAGTCACAAATTACAATTCTTACATCTTACCTCTAACCTCTTACTTCTAAACGCTTATCATTCGCGGCGACTTTTCTTTATTCTTTTGTGAAAAGTCACCTCACTTTCAGAGGTAAGCGGTAAGGGATAAGAAGTAATATTTTCTGCCCAAGGGGAAAATCGGCAATTTCTTTCATAACATTAATATTTATTGCCGATAGACCCTCACAATGACAATTCTTACATCTTACCTCTAACTTCTTACGACTAAATGCGGGCGGTTGAACTTTTTTATTATCATAAGTTTTACGCAAGCTGCATTCTCTTGCGGCGACTTTTCTTTTATACTTTCGGAAAATTTACCGGTCGCTTACATTCGCTGCCAACACGTTTTGGTTATTATTTGTCACACAAATTTCTCGTTTCGTCGGATAGGGTAGTGCGGCTGCCCGTTAATATTTTTGCATAGATAAGCCGCAGAATTGTCTACGGCTTTAATTTTTTCAGACTGTTCATCTCCTGATTTTTGTAGTTTGCTTTGTATTGGCACATATTTTTTATTCTACGAACTTTTTAATTTGTGTTTCGGATAAAAGTATGATATAATAAAACTTATAGTAGGTGGGTATTAAGACTGACTGACAAATCGGGATCTATGGAGGAGGCAAAAAACAGATGCAGGTCATCGTTCACGAAATGGAGTATAAAGGCGGACAAATGGTGTCTGATTTGCGTCTGAGACATTATTCCGACTCCGATTATCGGAATTACAGAAAAATTTATGAAGAATGCTTCCATGAGATGAGAACGGCATTGCAGCGGTTTCCTGTCGATATTTGCGCGAGTCGGGAAAAGCTGGAACAGGAAAAAGGTAATATCTATATCCTTGAAGTCGATGGAAAACTAATCGGCTCTGTTGCGATATACGGAAATGAAATTGATGATTTGATCGTGGCAAAGGACTTTCAGCGGCGAGGTCATGGCGAGGCGTTGCTGCAGTTTGCGGTCTCTTTCCTGCAAAGAAGCCATATCGCCCCGATCATACTTCATGTCGCCGATTGGAATCAAGGGGCGATCAAGATGTATTTGAAAAACGGATTTGACATCGTCGGTACGGAAGTGGTGGAATAATATATGATACCGCCGACGGCGCCGATATCGTTCATTTGCATAGACAACTTCCAATTTGTCGGTGAGCTATCGGAAAAATAGAAATGATGATATATTTTTTTTGAAAAAAGAATCATAAAAATAACAGCCTGCAAGTATCACGAGGGTACTTACAGGCTGTCGGCTTTCGTTATTGCTTGAAAATCTTTAATGAATGTGGTATAATAATTTTGCCGGATAAACTGACCGACAAATCGAAATTTACAGGAGGTAAATCAGATTGAATGTTTTAGATGCTATTATCAACCGACACAGTTATAGAGGAGAATATAAGTCAGAACCTGTTCCGAGAGAAGACCTAATAACAATTATGAAAGCAGGATTAAGTGCCCCATCAGGCTGCAATAAGCAAACAACAAGTTTGATAGCCGTAGACGACAAGGAAACACTTAACAAACTGCACGAAGTCATAGATCCGCCTGTCGGAGAGACAGCACCTTGCATAATATGTGTTCTTACTCAAAAGGTCAATGCTTATCGGGATAGATGCTTTGCAGTGCAGGACTATTCTGCTGCAATAGAAAATATGCTCCTTGCAATAGTTGAACTTGGATATCAGAGCTGTTGGTACGAAGGTCATATTACAGATGATGATAAGATCGGTCATAAAATGGCAAAGATATTAAATGTACCTGATGATTACGATTTGATATGCTTTTTACCTGTTGGAATCGCTAAGACCGAGCCAACAACGCCTAATAAAAAGGCATTTGAAGATAGAGCTTGGTTCAACTCTTTTCAGAACATACAATTAAATTCTAATTTGTAGGGCAGTCGCAAAATTTTCATAGACGAAAGATACATTTCACGTTTAGACCGCATAGTGTAAAATGTCGAACGTTCGTCAAATTGAAATTTGAAAGGAAATAAAATATGAATAAGGAATGGTCTGAACTTAATAAAACAATGCAGATTCAAATAAAAAAGAAAGATACTTATAAAACAGGGATAGATACATTGCTTAGTTTGAGGAAACTGTTAATGCAAACATTAATATCTTTCAAGGAAGAATTATGCAGAGAAGATTTTAACTTGATCCCTTTTATAAACGCTGATGGCTATCATAGTAAGACGATTGCTTATTCTATTTGGCATATTTTTCGTATTGAAGATATAGTTACACATACAGTAATAAGCGAAGATGAACAAATATTTTTTACAGGCAATTACAAAGAACGTATCAATTCGCCTATCATTACAACAGGAAACGAACTAATTAAACAGCAGATCGCAGACTTTTCAAAACAGCTTGATCTTGAAGAATTGTATTTATATGTTTTTGAAGTATGTAAAAGCACCGAGCAAATGCTTGAACGGTTATCTTATGCTGAATTGAAGAGAAAAATACCGGAGGAAAGAAAAGAATACTTAAGATCCTTGAATGTAGTAAGCGACAATGAAAACGCAGTTTGGCTGATTGATTATTGGTGTAATAAAGATATTCGAGGACTTATTAAAATGCCGTTTTCAAGGCATTGGATAATGCACACAGAAGCCTGTTTGCGTATAAGAAACAAGATACATTCATAAGCGACTTTCGATTTACGTAATTGATGAAGAATTTTTATAGTATAAAATATACATTTCACGTTTAGACGGTATAGCGTAAAATGTCGAATGTTCGACAAATTGGGAGTTGTGGAGGAGGATTCTATGGACTGTATATTCTGTAAAATTATAGCCGGACATATACCATGTTTGAAAGTGTATGAAGATGAGCATACATTGGTAATTATGGATATTGCAGGAGTTGTGGACGGTTCTCTGCCGTTTGGAGAAAGAGCGCAGATAGTTTCACGACCGCTTGATCCGCCGCTTTGCGGAACAGTCGCTTTTGCATGGAAACGTGATCAGCCAATGAATACAGCGGCGAAAAAGTTTGTAGAATATGCAAAATGCTTTTTAGGCATAGCTAAAGCATAAAAACTAAGTATTTGATATAAAGCGAATTTTCAAGTATAATGTAAGTGTAAAAAGACAGCACGCACGGAATTCAATTTTATAGGAGTGTTTTTATTCTTATAATTATACTTTGCTCAGTTTTGCAAGATTTTTGTTATATTCTCTGTCACAAAACAAAGAGAATAACATAATATGCAAAAAACTTTCTCCGCCCCATTTATAAAGCCGGAGCGATATGCACCGTGGACGGGCGGAAATGCCCCGTCCGGGAGGACCTCCGCCGCTGGCGGAGGAAAAATAACCCAATAGTCTGCATTGACAAGTAAAATATATTAAAATGCTTACATATAATTTAAAAATTGATTTCCGTGGACAGCACGGTATGCGCATTTCTACACTTACTTTTTTTGGAGGAACGGAATATGTATCCTGATCCAAATTCTCTTGT
>CANRDH010000056.1 GCA_947629295.1 uncultured Clostridia bacterium | reverse complement strand
CTTAAGCTTGCGGGTACGGAATATTTCCCGAACCTTTGCGGTAAAATACTTCTTCTTGAAGCCTTCGGCGGAGATGAAGCTAAGATCCGTACATATCTTGCTCAGCTTAAACAGCTCGGAGCCTTTGAAAAAATCAACGGTATAATTCTAGGCACTTTTACAAGCATGGAGAAGGCTTCCGCAATCCCCGCCGTTGAAGAATTAGTTCTTGAAACTGCACAAAACAGGCTGCCTGTTGCCAAAACTTATGAAATCGGACATGGAAGTGATTCCAAAGCTATTTTTATTGGAAAAGAAATAAATCTTCAAAGTTGAATTTCATATAGATTTGTGTTATAATTGTTTACTGCAACCTATCAGTAATGAAAGAAGTGTAATGCAATATGCCTATAAAAATTCAAAACAGCGAGCTTCCCGCATATAAGCTGCTCGAGTCGGAAAATATATTTGTTATGACGGACCATAGAGCCATGACTCAGGATATACGTCCTCTTAAAATCATAATACTCAATCTTATGCCGACAAAAATAGAAACTGAAACTCAACTTCTGAGGCTTCTCGGAAATACCCCTCTGCAAGTGGATATCGAGCTTCTGCGTGCGGCAACCCATGTTTCAAAAAATGCTCCGCTCGACCACCTGACCACCTTTTATAAAACATTTGACGAAGTCAAAAATAATTTTTATGACGGCATGATTATAACGGGAGCACCCGTTGAGCTTATGGAATTTGAGGACGTCGATTATTGGGATGAGCTTTGCAGTATCATGGAGTGGTCAACACATAATGTTTACAGCACCTTCCATATCTGCTGGGGCGCTCAGGCAGGTCTTTATTATCATTACGGTATACCTAAATATAAGCTTGACGAAAAGCTTTCAGGCGTGTATGTACATAGAGTCATGGATACCTTTCACCCCCTTATGAGAGGCTTTGACGATAAAATACTTATCCCCCATTCACGCTATACGGGTAATCACCGTTCGGAAATACGCAAGCATGAGGAGCTTGAAATTCTGGCTTCCTCAAATATAGCAGGCGTTGCTATTGTAGCAACCAAAAACGGAAGGCAGTTCTTTATATCGGGTCATGCGGAATATGACAGAAATACCCTCGCTAACGAATATTTCCGTGACAGAAATAAAGGAATCAATCCGGAGCTTCCTTATAATTATTTCCCCGGAAACGACCCCCGCGCGCTTCCGTCTCTAAGCTGGAGAAGCTATGCAACAATTCTTTATTCAAACTGGCTTAATTATTACGTTTATCAGCAAACGCCCTATAAATTGGAAGATATCAAAGGCTTTAAGGAATAATTCCTATATCTGAGGGCATATTATCAACAAGGGGTTGATAATATGAAAAAGCGTAAAAAACATCAGAAGGGACTTATTCCTCCCCATAACAGCAATTTTGCCGACCGACCGGAGGTTTTTGATACAAGCGGAGAATATCTGAATTTTGCCTCAAACGGCATGACTGATAACGAAAAAATCGACGAATATAACTATTATGACGAATACCTTGATGTTGATACGGTCGATGACATATTCTGAAACAAGTCACGTCACTGCTTCAGTGACGTGACTTGTTTTTTTTCTTGAGAATTTCCGTGCGGATATAGGTCAGTGTTTTTTCCTCTCCCTCATTTTTAAGCATAAGCAAAAGTTTATGAAGAAGCTCGTCCGTTTCCGGATGAATTATATAATGAGGCCTTGATTTGATGTAATAATCATATGCGTCCGAATCAGTGTATTTATCCCCTCTATAGGTCTTTGACGCAGCCACCCTGTCGCAAAACATTTCCACAACATATTTTACGGGCATTTTCATACCCTCCATATTATGCTCCTCGGAAAGACTGTAATCTATCCAGTATTCCAGATGATGCTTGTTTCTGCCCTTGTGATGAAGCCATGCACTGCTCAAGCCCTTTGCCTCATGCTCGGCACTGTTCGGACTTCTTGTTCCCTGATAATATTTTACTCCCACGAAAAATTCTGTCGGGGAATATTTAGATAAATCATGCATCAGCCCCTGCCTGTACAAGCCCACACTGAAACAAAGCTTCATAACAAGCCGCTTATGATGATTAATTGTTCTCAGATGCTTTAACCATTTCATAATATCTCAATAAAATCATAGAACGGGTTTTATAAGACGGACTATTTCGGAGCTTGAAAGAAAACCGTCTATTTCTCTTTTAAGTCTTGCAATCGGAAGACCTACGACATTATAATAATCCCCGCTGATACCCTTTACAAAAACGGCTCCCCTTCCCTGTATTCCATAGCCTCCCGCCTTATCATACGGCTCGGAGGTAACTATATATTCCTCAATTTCCTGCTCGGAAAGCTCATAAAATTCAACATCAGTGGAAACTGAAAAGCAGTAGCTTATACCCATATAGCAAAGGCAGCAGCCTGTAATTACCCTATGAACAGAGCCTGAGAGCATATTCATCATTATTCTTGCATCCTTGGTATCTCTCGGCTTATTAAGCATTTTACCCTCGCATATAACCGATGTATCGCATCCTATAACTAGACTTTTTTCCCGTCCCTGTGATATTGCCTCTGCTTTTGCACGTGCAAGATATTCCGGGCATTTTTCCACCTCCAAATCCCTCGGAACAAGCTCGCGTATCTCCGACGGTATTACCCTGTAATCGCTGTACAGCATAGACAACAGCTTTCTTCTTCTCGGCGACGCCGATGCAAGTATTATATCCATATTATATTCCTCCTGTTATATACATTCCTGACATTATTGATTTTTGGCAATTAATTCCCTGTATATATCACTTTTCTTATAACCTGTAAGCTCTGCGGCCTCCTTTGCGGCAGCTGAAGCGGACATTCCTCTTTCTACAGCGGACATTGCAAAATCCACAGCCTCCTCAAAGGTTTCGACAGGCTTATCCTCCGGTTTTGCCCCCTCGATAACAAGTACAATTTCACCCTTAACGGAGCCGTCGGTATATTTTTCCGCCGCCTCCGAAAGAGTAGTACGGATAACCTCCTCATGCAGCTTTGTCAGTTCACGTACTATTGAAATCCTGCGGTTACCGAATACTCCGTACATATCCCTCAATGTATTCGGAAGCTTATGGGGAGCCTCATAGAAAACCATTGTACGCTGCTCATTTACCAGTGAATTGAGGTGTTCCCTCCTGCCGGGCTTATTGACGCTCAGAAAGCCCTCAAAGGTAAATCTTCCTGTGGGCAAACCGGATATTGCGATTGCGCTTGCAAGAGCTGTCGGCCCCGGCACGGCACATACCGTAATACCATACTCTGCACATTTGGAAACCAATAATTCTCCCGGATCGGATATGCAAGGCATTCCTGCGTCCGTTACTATGGCGCAGTTTTCTCCGTCAAGCATACGCTGACATATCTCCTCGCCGCGCTCCCATGTACTGAATTTGTGATAGCTTACCATCGGTGTATGTATATCAAAATATTTCAAAAGCTTAATCGTTACTCTTGTATCTTCGGCGGCAATAAAATCAACCGATTTGAGCGTTTCTATCGCACGTGGCGAAAAGTCGGAAAGATTTCCTATCGGAGTTCCGACAACATAAAGTATCCCGCTCATATATATTCCTCCTTATATGCCCCGTAAATTTCAATCATTTCCTGAGAAAAATCTCCGTTTTCACCCTCAATGAACAATACAGGCTCAACAATAAGTCCTCCCGGACGTCCTCCCCTTTTTCCCTCAATAAGAAAAAGCTTTGGTGCTTTTACGGGCCGCTGCTGAACAAAACGGAGTCTCTTCGGCTCTATATCATACTTCCTCATCGCACATATAACATCGCTCAGCCTTTCGGGTCGCTGACACATACAGAATCTGCCCGAAAAATTTAACAGCCTTGCCGCCGCAGAGGTTATATCATCGACAGTACACATACTTTCATGTCTTGCTATGAGCTTAGCGGTATTCTTACTCTTTATGCCTGCGCCCTCAGCATTATACGGAGGATTGCATACAACAAGGTCATATGACCCCGCCTTCAGCTTTCCGTCAAGCTCACGCAAATCGCTGTTTATAATATCAATTTTCCCCTCAATGTTATTCAGCTTTATGCTCCTTTCAAGCATTGAGCAGGCTTTTTCCTGTATTTCCACAGCGGTTACGTGACTAAGTAAGTCATTTCTCAGCCATATCAGCGGTATTGAGCCGCATCCGCTCCCGAGGTCACAGGCATTATCCTTTTTCTTCGGAGCGGAAAAGTCTGCAAGAAGCACAGTATCCGTCCAGAGCTTATGCTCATCAGATACTATTATTTTCATTCCGTTGCCGAGTGGCTCCGTTTTTTCATTTTCATTAAGCATAAAAAGCTCCTCAACATAAAAGACATATATTTCCTACTCAGTATATCACAAAAACAACTTTTCGTAAAGAGCAAATACGATATGATATGAACCAAATATAAGATGTCCGTGAAATTAAGCGACATCCGGTTTTAAAATAAACTTATTGGAAGATAATCCGCTAAAAATACGCCGAGGGTAATTGTTAAACCAATGCTCAATGAGTTTGATCCTCTTTAGGGAGAATTTGCTGATATCCGCCCCTTTAGAATGAATCTTCTGATGAGCTTATTTACATTTTCATTTGAGCCTCGTCCCCCATTAAACGGGAAATTTTGATTATACCGATATATATAATTCCCATGAATTTACCTGCAATTAATACTGCACTCAGCTTGCGCTTCGCTACACTTGTCGGTAACTACCCGTGACAGGACTTTCACCTGATAGATCAGCGTCATGCCCGACGCCCAACAAAAAATCGGAGGACCATACCCTCCGATTTTATACTGTCATATATCAGAATATTCATAAATATAATCATCCATGAAAAATCCGTTTCCGATATCCTTTTTTTGTGCACCCGTTCTTTGAAAACCCAATCCCTCATATGCATATATTGCGTCGTTATTCTTATTTACATTAAGCCTTATCTTTCTCAAGCCGTTTTCCTCTGCCGCTTTTTTGACAAAACCGAGCATTTCTCTTGAAAAGCCCCTCCCCCTGTATGCCTTATCAAGGTAGAACTTACTCAGATACAGACTGTCTTCGTCAATACGGTATGCAAGAAATCCTATTTCAGCGTGACATAGGCATACAAAATAGTACTTAAATCCTTCGGATAATTGCTGCTTTATAGATTCCGCAGACTGAAATTTTTTTATCATATAATCGTTTTGCCTGCTGCCGATGATAGGGTCAAAATGCTCCTTTACGATTGCCGACGCCAACGCTGACATCTCGTCTATTGCATTTTCATCCTTCTCATTGAGGCGTATAAATTTCATAGCTGTATATCCTCCAAACAGATTTATTTAACATCAGTATGCAAGAACCTCGTGACCGTCCTCCGTAACAAGTACCATAATTTCCCACTGTGCAGACGGCTTTCTGTCCGCCGTATAAATTGTCCAGTTATCCTTCTTGTCACAGAACACCTTTGCCGTTCCCATATTTACCATAGGCTCGATTGTAAAAATCATACCGGGTACCATAAGCATCTCCTCGCCTGCCTTTGAAACATAGCTGACCCAAGGGTCCTCATGAAATTCCAGTCCTACACCGTGTCCGCCTATTTCACGGACAACGCTGTAACCGTTCTTCACGGCGTGCTCATTAACCGCCTGTCCCATATCTCCGAGGAATCCCCATGGCTTGACTTTTTCAAGACCTATTTCTACACATTCCTTAACAGTATCAACCAATTTTCTTTTTTCCTCACTTACATTTCCTATGCAGAACATTCTTGAGGAATCGGAAAAAAAGCCGTTGTAAATCGTACTGCAATCAACATTTACAATATCCCCGTCCTTAAGTATGACCTCACTTGAAGGAATACCGTGACATACTACTTCATTAATGGAGGTACATACGCTTTTGGGATATCCCTGATAATTAAGTGTTGCGGCTATCCCACCAAGCTCTGCGGTTTTCTCCGAAACAAGCCTGTCAATTTCCTCCGTACTCATGCCCTCTCTGATATTTTCCGCTACATAATCGAGAACGGCTATATTTATCTTCGCACTCTCCCTTATTTTTTCGATTTGTTCGGGAGTCTTTATTATACTGTGGTCAGGCACCTCATGCCCCTGACTTTTTATGTATGCAATCCTTTCGTCAAATTCCTCATGGCATTTTTTATATTTTTTACCGCTTCCGCACCAACACGGCTCATTTCTTCCCAGCTTTTCTCCCATAACTCCGCCTTACCTCACTATGATATATTTTCTTAATTATACACCTGTTTTTCAAAAAAGTAAACAGTGAAGTATAATATCTCTAACTTTTTATATGTTATATTAATTGGATCGATAAAGAGAACAATTTATTTCTGAATGAATATAATGAAGTAAACGGCAGTCATTGTTGGGAAGAGAACAGATTGGTGAATAATTGCAGTATGCAGCATGACTGCCAAGCAGTTAAAAATAACTGATGTGTAATCTTCCCGAAAACCCTGCGATTATTCACATATAGTCGTGAAATACTTTGTATGGAGTGAATAATATGATTTGTAATTACGAAGGCTGCGGCTGCGGTATGTCCGAGCGTAGAAGAGGCTCATGCATGAACGGAATTATGATCCTCGTAAGCATAATCGGCGGACTTTTGTTTACAACTGCCGCTGTTTTGCTTTATATCAATTCCCTTATTACAACCGTGGGCTTTATAGCTTGGGTTGCCCTTATAGTGGGACTTGTTTTACTCTTAACATTGTTGATCTTCTCCTTCGCGGCAGAGGACAACTGTAAGGCAGCAAAATGTACACGCTGTTATCTCGGCGGTCTGTTGTTCGGCATATTCGGCTCAATTTTCACGGGAGCTATCGGCATTGCTACCGATTTTGCAACAGTAGCAGTTTTTCCCGCAGTAATCCTGGGCCTTATAGCCTTCTTCTTCGCCTATATGATAATAAGCCTGTTGTTTTTGCTTAAATGTAATCTTGAATAATTCAGCCGCTTATGTGTATATCCCCGCCTACTGAATGGCGGGGATATTTTTTGCTCTTATATTGTTTTGGAGCTGACTCTGCATACAGTATGGTTTAAATTAACAATAATTATTTTGAAAATCTATTGCTTTTTTTTAAAAAAGTGTTATAATTATTAAAAGAAATATATTGTAAGGAGGCTTTTTTATGGCTTATAAAATTTCCGAAGAATGTATTGCTTGCGGCGCTTGTGCAAGCGAATGTCCCGTTGGAGCTATCTCCGAGGGCGATGGCAAGTATGAAATTGATTCCGATGCTTGTCTTGATTGCGGCGCTTGTGCAGGGGTTTGTCCCGTTGGCGCTCCTTCAGGCGATTAATTCAGGGAACAATCCGACTTTTAGCAGTCAATGTGTGTTCATTGACTGCTTTTTCTTTTTTGAATAATCTCCACTAACTTCGGTAATACTTCTATCAAATCAAGGAGGTATTATCGTGGTTTTTAATAGGGTTGAAATATGCGGAGTAAATACGGCAAAGCTTAAGGTTATTTCAGAGGAGAAAAAACAAGAGCTGCTCAGTATTATGAAAAATGGTACTCCCGAGGAAGCAGAAGCAGCAAGAGATGAGATGATAAACGGGAATCTTCGTCTTGTTCTCAGCGTTATACAGCGCTTTGCGGGACGTGGAGAAAATCCCGATGATTTATTTCAGGTTGGTTGTATAGGTCTTATAAAGGCAATAGATAATTTTAATTGTGATAAGGAAGTAAGATTTTCCACATACGGAGTACCTATGATTATAGGAGAGATACGAAGATATCTGCGTGATTACAATTCCGTAAGGGTCAGTCGCTCCATAAAGGATACGGCATATAAAGCTATGCAGGCAAAGGAAAGAATTACCGCTGAAACAGGCAGAGAACCTACCGTTGACGAAATTGCAAATGCTCTTGACATACCCTGCGAAAATGTAGTTCTCGCTCTTGAAGCTATTGTTGAGCCTGTATCAATATACGAGCCTGTATATTCTGACGGTGCAGACACTGTTTATATTATGGATACTCTCGGGGATGATAATGACGACAACCGCTGGCTTGAGCATCTGGCTATAAAAGAGGCTGTCAAATCTTTGGGTGAGCGTGAAAGAAAAATTCTTACCATGAGGTATATAAAAGGTAAAACACAAATGGAAATTGCTGAGGAAATAGGCATAAGTCAGGCACAGGTGTCAAGGCTCGAAAAAACCGCACTCGGTAAAATCAAAAAGGAATTATAGTATATTATGTAATATTTTAAGCCGTTTTGTTCCTGTTCGGGTATAAAACGGCTTTTACGCTGTAAAAATTTATAAATTTAAAAATTTGTATTGAAAAGCTTGTAGATTTATTGTATAATGTAGAAGCAGGAACTGACACCGAAATTTTATTGAGGTGAAAGGCTCTTATACATTGTTGTGTAACTGTGCCTTTCGGCACAGTTTTTTTATTTGAAGGGGATGATATAATGGAAAACCGTGTTGCTGTTATCAGCATCATTCTTGAAAATTCAAACTCCGTTGACGAAGTGAACAAGCTTATAAGCAGCTACAGCGATTATATCGTTGGACGTATGGGTATACCCTATAAACAAAGAGGGTTGTCGATTATCTGCATTGTTATTGATTCACCGCAGGATGTTATTTCCGCCCTTTCCGGCAATCTCGGAAAGCTGGACGG
>CANRDH010000055.1 GCA_947629295.1 uncultured Clostridia bacterium | reverse complement strand
GCATAGCTATGGACAAGCAGTATTGTTTTTATTGCATAATTGGTTAAATTACCATAAGATGAGGAGCATTTTATATGGGAGATGATGAATCCGAATTTTACATAAGAGAAACCGTAAAATATCAGACTGCACTTGAAATTCTGAAATATTTTCTGACAAATAATACAGTGCCCGAAAATATTGTATGGATTGAGGGTTGATTAAAGGATTATTGTATGAGTGCAAATGTTTTTCATTAGAAGTACATAACTTATGATTACATATCCGAAAATAAATGAATTTGAAAAAAGAAGTAATTATGTTATTCCAAATTAAGAAGAAAAATAGTATCCTATGCCGAAAGACTCGATAATGCAATTATTTTTGAGGCGGTGTACGATTTGATGTAACAACGGAAAAATTCTGCCCATAGTCTTATGTTATAATTGGGAGGCGTTCATTGTGAAAGGTAAGCGAATATATTTTTTTATGACAAAAGAAGATTTATTGTCATTATCAGAGGAATGCAAAAAAATGAATATTAAGTTTTATGACTGCGGGCATACGCATAGTAAAAACGGAAGGCTCTTTATGTCATTGAGTGACTTTCCTTCTTTAGGAATAAATACCATAGGTGAGCATCGTACGGAACCGTTTTTGGTTATACCGAAGGATGCGGATATCAAATTGCAGGAAGTACAGCAATATGACGGGACAATATCTTATCATGTTGACCGGATAAACAATGAAAATTCGGTGTTTTTTTGGCAGGGAGGTTTTTATGGACATAAATATTTAATAGCGGGTGAATTAAGTACAATCAGTACTACTGAAATATCAAGTCAGTTATATAAATCTCTCAGAAGTAAAATTAAAAAAATCTGCAAAAATAATTGCGGTCTGTATTGGTATAGCGAGAATGTAGAAAAATTGGTTGGCGTCCGGCTCATAACAATTAACATAAAGGAACCGCCGGAGTATGATATTCATATCAACAACTGATTGGTTCAAGCTATTTTATATATGGAGAACGGCAGTATACAGTAACAAATAGCGTTACTGCATATGGCTAACGGTTTATGTACAGTATCCCTCATAGTTAGATTGTAAAAAATATCGTATGATAATTTAAAGCAATTCATAGAAAGTGTGGAATATTTCGTGAAATTAATATTATTAATCCTGTAACATTGAGATCAGACTTTGTAGATAAAGATTGCAAATTCATGGATGAAGGTGAATTATCTATTTACTTTGAATTTGATTCATATGATACAATGATTATGGAGACAGAAAACTATACGAACAAAAATATAGAGCATTGGAAACGATATTTTACCGATCCGGCAATTTTTAATAATGAGTCAGCCGATTGGAATGAAAAAGCAGACTGGGAATCATTTTCAAAAGATTTTAACAATGGTCTGCTCTCCCTTCCATCGGGTTTTATCAGGATGCAAGCTTACGGGGCGTTATAGTCGCTGAATCCGATTAATAATGGTTGAACTTGACAGAGTAAGATTTGGTTTTGATGACCATGATAATTTGGTTTCAATTACAGTGACAAATCTATCTTCTCATGAATATGACGAATTAAAAGAAAGTTTAAAGCAATAAGAATTATGTATATCATTATCTTAAGGGGGATAATCTATGATACAAATTGTAAATTTTGGCAGCTATGAACTCAGGGATAAGCGCAAAATCATCAGTGGGTATCTAAATTCCGATGACCTTATTCTGTTTTCATATCAAAAAGATGCTGTATATATTGATGAAGATGCTGACTTTGATTTTGAACTGTATTGTCTGGATGCTGTATATTATAATAACGAAGAACTGAAAGTTGAAATTGAGAAAGAAATAATAGAGTTAATTAAAGATTATTTACATATAGATTTATCTGAGGCGAAAAGGTTTTATTTCAAGCTGAAAGATGAAGTTAATAATGGGGATAATGTTGATATTGATAATGCATTACTTGAAAAAATAAAGAATACAGTTTACATTAGCCTGAGAAAAAAGAATATTGACAGAGATTTTTTACAATTTGTTAATGAAAGAAAATATGGGGAAACTAATTGGAATGTTTGTGAAAGCATAATTCAAACCAATACTGCGTTTGTTTGGTATATTGTACATATGGATGAGCTTTCAGAGTTATTAAAAATAAATGAACCCTGCACATTTATATCTTTGAAAACAGGTGATGAATTAGAAAATTTTTCGATGGTATTTATAATTGAGGAAACAGCTTCTGATTATGATTTATTAATATTTAATAAGGATGAATTAAAACATGATTATAAATTTTATGAGAAATTGAGTTAAGGAAGGGATGAAAATGGTAGATATTAAATATGACTTTCATGACAGTACAATTGAAGATATTGTTTATATGAACAATAAAAAAGAGTTAAAGCTAAAAATATGCTTATGCAACCGGAGACAAAAGGATTATAGGAACGGTGATCCTGAAATGACAGAATTATATATGGTTTTTCATGATGTAAAATCATTTGAAATTGAAGGCAGTAAGGAAATGTATATTGACGGTGAGTTAATTGAAGTAAAACAAATTGATAGCAGCACGTTAAAATTTATAGTTCTTTCCAATGCTGATACAAGGAATATTACAATATCGGCACGTGAAGTAAGTTATTTTTGAATTTTGAACGTGGGTAATGAACAGTGAGCCGAAAGGTAATAAAAGAAGCTGTTAAGGGAATCAAATAAGTACTCCAAATCAGCAGAACAATTTTAATAATACATTTATATCAAAAAGTGGGATTCCTGATATTGGAACCAAATATTAAGAAAAACAATTCATAGCAAAAATAATTTCTAAAATTGCTTTTGAGCAATTATGTGATTATGTTATTAATAAAAAATAGTATCACTGTTACTAAGTACATGGGAGGTTTTAGTTATGTTATTGCAGCCGGAGTATTGCACGAATATTATTGCGGGAGTTACATATAAGCGCAGATTTTATTGGTTTGTAACCGATAAATCACTATGGTTTTTGGATTATGAAAACTGTACAAATCATTGGAAAATGCATACATAAAAATGGGACGCACTAAAAAACGGTTTATTTATGAAGTCGGAGATTTTACGCAGTTTTGTGAAGATAGATGGAATATATCGATTGTCAATAATAAATCTGTTGATAAGTTTTTGGATAAGATCCGGAAATATACGGTAACGTCAGAAGAATTAGGCGAATTATTAGAAAATGAACCTGGAAACCAAGAATATTATCCGGCACTGTATGTTGACTTTGATAGAAAAGAATTTTATTCATATTTTCCGGAGCCGGAAAATTTTGAGGCTTTTGTTCCCGATGGCTGGAATGGAGTGTATGAAAAATTTGACACGCTTATACCTGTTAATTACAGATATTGGATAGAAAACAGAAAATAGTTGTATTAACAATATGGCTTTGAACAGAATTTAATTTGGGTAAGATGATGATATGTATGTCAAACAAATTTACCGATTAAAATAAAAACAGAGGGGTTATAATGAACGATGTATTAACAAGTTACATTCGGAATGTCGGGGAATGATAAAGCGCAAGGATTGGAATTATTCGTTTTTGCACCTGACAGGAATAATGATATTTATAATTATTGTGAAATATCTGAGGCGGAATATAAAGAAATTATACAAAGATATCCTGAAAATTATGTATCCCATGATAACGATAACGTGATATTTTCAAGGAGATATGTTGAAGATCACAAATGCCTGCTTTATGGTAGGAATTGTTAGCTAAGTCCTGTTGTTGGTGAATTCTAATTTGTATAATTGAGCATTATTCTGAAAGGGTCATATAAGTATGGCTCTTTTTTTATATTTGCAGAGATGAGGAGGATTGATGTATTATGTAATACACCGGCAGTCACACAAATTCGTCTTGCAGCACAAACAAGCAGAGCGCAGCAAACTTGTTCTTATAGTATAAAATCACAAATTATTCTCGTAATGTCAAATGGAATTATTACTCTTGACACACAGTTTCGGGGGAAGTATAATTAAAATGTGTTACTGAATTTGGCGGAAAGGTATGTTCAAAATAAAGCCTTGTCTGATAAATTGTGTAAGGGTATCTGTCCCTTAGAATATCAGAAAAAGCTGTTTTATCTTGAATCCGCGAACTATAGTAGATAAAAATATAAGGATGTATAATATCACAGAACCCCGCAGATAGTTAAAAATCAAAAGATTATAAAAAAGAAAGAGGAGAATAATTAAAATGTCTGAAATTAAAAACAACGAATTGCTTAACGGTATTATTAAATACGGAAAGGAACTGGTTGACAGTCAGAATACCACCTTGACTGCCGAACGATATATCGTATCCGTAATTGATGTTATACTCGGTGAGACTCAGCTTAAATCAAGTGAGAATGCAAAAAAGCTTCTAAAGCAGATTCTGTTGATGAATGTATCTTCAGAAATGCAGGATCTGAGTAATTTAAAACAATGCTTTATGGATCATATAACGGAGACTACCGCGTCTGCTTATATTGATGGACTTTATATGCAGCTGCGGCTGTTTAAGGCTAAGGAAACTGCAAAGAAAAAAGGTCTGGATATGCTTACTCCCGATATTGTACTTCAAAGTATTTTTTCGGAGCCGAATGACTTTATTAAAAATTATATCCACTCTGTCGTAGAAACGGCTGACGCGGATTGTTATAAAGATTATGTAAATGAGGAATCGGTCAGTGTGCCGGATGATTCTAAAATTATTATATCTAAGCTGACCGACAGGGTAAAAAACACCCATGATAAGCTTATAGAATCTATCTATGGGCAGCATAATGCCGTCAGCGTATTTATAACGGGTTATTTTCAATCGCAGATTCTTTCAATGACGGATAAAAAAAGAACAAGACCGAGTGCAACATTTCTTTTTGCAGGTCCTCCGGGTGTGGGCAAGACTTTTTTAGCTGAAAAGGCAGCAGAGGTTCTTGATATTCCTTTTATGCGATTTGATATGAGTGAATATTCCGACAGAGAGGCTAATCTTCAATTCTGCGGTTCGGATAAGGTATATAAGGGAGCCAAGGAAGGTAATGTAACGGGATTTGTTGCCGAAAATCCTGAGTGTGTACTGCTTTTTGATGAAATTGAAAAATCACATATTAATGTCATACACCTTTTCCTGCAAATACTTGATGTTGGAAGACTGCGTGACAGCTACACAGATAAAGAGGTCTCATTCAAAGATACAATTATTATCTTTACAACAAATGCCGGAAAACAGCTGTACCATAACACTGATATCACTGATTTTTCAGGGACTGCCAGGAAGGTTATACTTAATGCATTACAAAACGATATTAATCCGGACACGGGATTACCGTTTTTCCCGCCGGCAATATGCTCACGTTTCGCATCCGGAAATGTTGTTATGTTTAATCATATAACAGCGAATAATCTGCGTGAAATTGCTAAGAAGGAAGTGCTGAGGCACGCTGAAAATTTTGAAAAACAGATCGGTATAAAGGTAGATATAGATGAAGATGTATATACGGCAATTCTCTTTGCAGAGGGAGGTTCTGCCGACGCAAGAGCCGTAAGGAGCAGAGCCGAGACTTTTTTTGACAACGAACTGTTTGAATTGTTCCGTCTGATAGCATCCGAGAAAACAGAAAGCAAAATTGAGGATTTGGAAAGCATATCTATCCGTGTGCAGCTTCCCGATTCCGACAAGGAAATTAAGTCTTTATTCAAAGATGATGAGATTCAGGATGTTTTGGTATTTGCGTCAAATGAAATAGCAGAACAATATACCGGCAGCTGCGAAAATATGAGATTTTCAGACGTTCAGAGCATTGATGCCGGAAAAAGATTTTTGCATGACAGCGATATTAGCTTTGTGCTGATTGACTTGAATTTTGGTTGTGATAAGGAATGTAAATATCTGAATATCGAGGATGTGGAATCGAAAGCAAGAGATTTTTTCCGCTTTGTCAGGGAAAATCATCCGGATATGCCGATATATGTTGTTAGTGATCCTGATAATAAATTCAACCCGGAGGAAAGACTTTCTCTGATACGTCAGGGCGTCAGAGGTTTTATCGGTCTGCCCGGAGCCGACGAAAACTTCATTTCCGAAATGAATAATATATACAGTGAACTGCATCAGCAGAGGAGCATTAACAGTCTTGCAAAATCAAACAAATTGATCAGCTTTGAGACTGCTCAGCTTATAAGTAATGAAGGTAAAAATGCGGAAATAAGACTGTTTGCTTTTGAAATGGCGACTGCGTTTGATGCGGAGGATTCTAAAAATATTTTAAGTAATGTATCAAAGCCGGATGTTCATTTTGATCAGGTAATAGGTGCAGAGGACGCCAAAAAGGAGCTCATGTATTTTGTTGAATATATGAAAAATCCGAAGAAATATATGGGGACCGGGGTCAGCGCGCCGAAGGGGTTATTGCTGTACGGCCCTCCCGGAACAGGAAAAACCATGCTCGCAAAAGCTATGGCGGGGGAGTCGGAAGTTACTTTTATTACGGCGGAGGGAAACCAATTCCATAAAAAGTATGTTGGAGAAGGCCCGGAAATGGTTCATGAGCTTTTCCGGACTGCCCGTAAATATGCACCCTCTATCTTATTTATTGATGAGATAGACGCAATAGCAAAGGAGCGCAGAGGCGGCGATAATTCTCAGGAATTAGAGGCAACTCTTACGGCATTCCTCACAGAAATGGACGGTTTCAAGAACAATACCGCAAAGCCGGTTTTCGTACTTGCGGCTACGAATTTTGAAGTTGAGCCGGGCGGAGATAAAAGTCTTGATTCCGCATTGATGCGTCGTTTTGACAGGCGCCTATATATTGACCTTCCGAATCGAGACGAGCGTATACGCTATATTAAATTAAGAATGGAAGAGAACGGAAGCTTTGAACTCAGTGAAGATAAGATAAATAGTATTGCCGTACGTTCGACGGGGATGAGCCTTGCAGCGATTTCTTCCGTATTTGAGCTTTCTCTGCGCACAGCCATCAGGGAGGGAAGGACTAAGGTTACGGACGAAATTTTTGATGAAGCATTTGAAACATTTAACAGCGGAGAAATCAAGAAATGGGATATATCTCAGCTTGAGCGTGTTGCAAGGCATGAATCCGGACATGCATTTCTATGTTGGCAGAGTGGAGAAACTCCCTCATATGTAACGGTTGTACCAAGAGGAAACCACGGCGGTTATATGCAGCATGATGATGGGGAGGGCAAGGGAATTTACACCAAGGACGAGTTGCTTGCAAAAATCCGCATATCTTTGGGCGGCAGAGCGGCTGAGATTGTTTACTACGGTGAAAAGGACGGTATTTCCACAGGGGCGAGCGGCGATCTTGAAAGTGCCACGAATATTGCTCGAGATATTATTTGTACATACGGAATGGACGATAAGTTTGGTCTTTCTGTTATAAATCAGCATGACGCATGGGGCGGTGTACTGTCTGCCGAGGTTCATGCCGAGGTTAATAAAATATTATCTGAGGAAATGCAGAATGCGATAGAACTCATTTCGGATAACCGGTATTTGATAGATAAGATGGTTGAAAAACTGCTTTCCATGAATCATCTTACCGGAAGTGAGATTAAAGAAATTTTTGAGGGCAGAACAAGTCAATAAAAGGAGTGCAGATTATGAATGAAATACTCAAAAATTATGTGACTAATATTCCGGATTTCCCGAGAAAGGGTGTAATTTTCCGTGATATCACATCCGTTATTCAGAGCAGTGAGGGTCTTAGTCTTGCCATAAATGAATTGACTGGAACTGTAAAGGATTTAGAATTCGACAGAATAGCCGCTATTGAATCAAGAGGATTTATTTTCGGCTCAATTTTAGCCGAAAAACTGGGAAAGGGTCTTGTGCTGGTTCGCAAAAAAGGAAAGCTCCCGCGAGAAACCGTTTCCGCAAAATATGATTTGGAATACGGAAGCGAAATAATAGAAATACATAAGGATGCAATTAATGCGGGAGATAGGGTATTGATTATAGATGACCTGCTTGCCACGGGAGGTACGGCAAAGACAGCGGCACATTTGGTGGAAATGCTCGGAGGAAAGGTTGTGGGTGCGGCTTTTCTGATAGAGCTTACAGACCTTGGAGGACGTGCCGCACTTAAGGATTATCCTGTAAGCTCGATAATCACGTATGAAGGTGAATAGCAAGCAGTCGTGCTGCAACAAAGAGAACTTTTGATATTTCTATTAAATAATTACTTTTATGATGTTATACCGATATATATAAGACGTAGTTTATACTATCGCTTATGTACATTATAACATTTAAAGGGCTGTTTATAATTATGAGAAAACTTGATGACTGTAAAGAATTGCTTGATAATCAGTTTTTTTGAATTATACAAACGGTCTTTCGGAAAAGGAAAAGCTTCTTGTTATGCTGATGGTTAAGATTTTGCCGGAGCAAAAGGACGAATTTTCGGAGATAGTATATTTTTGTTCTGAACAACATACCCACCTCCATCGTCGTCACCGGCGGCAGAGTAAGATATTACAAACCATAAGTAGGGACGCCCTCTCGCAGGGCGTCCCTATTGCAAAAAGAGTCTACCGGACTGTGTTTTTTCAATTCACCCTTGCGGAGCTCTTCTCACGCCGGTGCCGTGCCGGCACTGTCAATTCGTAATGGCTCTATTCAAAACAATTACTCTAT
>CANRDH010000054.1 GCA_947629295.1 uncultured Clostridia bacterium | reverse complement strand
AAAGTCAGCCTTACGGCTGACGGGCAATTCATCCCACAGCCTTAGAGGCGGGGGACTTCTTGCCCATTTAGGTTAAACGAAAGATCTCTTAATATGAGATATTGGTAATTACTTATTGTATAAATAATACTAATGGTATAATTTTAAGCAATTTATTTATAGACTGATAATATTTGATTTGTTATAATAAAAAAGGAGAGTGATAATATGGATCATCAGCTTACAACACTTTGTTATATTGAGCAGGACGGTAAATATCTTATGCTGCACAGGACAAAAAAGAAAAATGATTTGAGCCATGATTTATGGTTGGGCATAGGAGGTCATTTTGAGCATGGCGAAAGTCCCGAAGAATGTGTTCTGCGAGAGGTCAGGGAGGAAAGCGGACTGACATTGACAAATTACAGGCTTAGAGGAGTGGTTACGTTTTCAGACGGAAATGTGTATGAGTATATGTTTCTTTTCAGTGCCTCGGAATATACGGGGGAACTTATCGAATGTAACGAGGGCGAGCTTGTGTGGGTGGAAAAGGAAAAAGTGCTGAAAGAACTTCCGATATGGGAGGGGGATAGAATTTTTCTGCGTCTGTTGGAAGAAAATAGTCCCTTTTTCTCACTTAAACTTACATATGAGGGAAGAAAGCTGGAATCGGCTGTGCTTGACAATCGTTTGATGCGATTTATATGAAATATTTTTTCTTTATTAGTGTGACGCACGCTGTTTTAGGCTGATTGGATATGTTGACAAAATAAGGATTTTGTTTTATAATCATAAGGATAGAATAGATAATTTTATAATGGTGATTTTGCATAAATATTTATAATAAAATTGAATATGTAAAATATCAGACGGAGGTATGTTAAGATGAGCTTTACGATATTGGGAACAGGAAAGGCAATACCCGAGTATATTCTGACGAATGATGAGCTTTCGACAATGGTTGAGACAGATGATGAATGGATTCGCACAAGAACGGGTATCGAGGAACGTCATATTAGCAAAAAGGAAACGATAACCGAGCTTTGCGTTGAAGCTGCAAATAATGCGCTTGAAAATGCCGGAGTGACGCCCGCGGAGCTTGACCTTATTATATGCTCTACAATGAGGGGAGAAAATATTACTCCGTCACAGGGCTGTATGATACAAAAAGAGCTTGGAGCGACCTGTCCGGCATTTGATGTCAACGCTGCCTGCTCGGGATTTATTTATGCTCTTGATATCGCCGCAGGATATTTTGAAAGAAAAAGAGTAAAAAAGGTGCTTATAGTTTCCATGGATAACCTTTCAAACATTACAAACTGGACAGATCGCTCCACCTGTGTGCTTTTCGGTGACGGCGGAGCGGCGGCGGTTCTGGGAGAAGGAAACGACCTTTTATCCATACATCTTACGGCAGTGGGAAATGATGCCGCAATAAGAATTCCGCACGGGACAAATTCTTCACCGTTCTATGAGCATGAGGAGGAAAAGGCTGTTCTCCATATGGCGGGAAATGATGTGTACAGATTTGCAACGGCTGCTATGACAAACGGTATAAAGAAGGCGGTTGAGGATGCAGGTCTTGAGCAGAAGGATGTGGACTGTGTAATACCCCATCAGGCAAATATAAGAATAATTAATACG
Source organism: uncultured Clostridia bacterium (assembly GCA_947629295.1). Lineage (GTDB taxonomy): Bacteria > Bacillota > Clostridia > Oscillospirales > Acutalibacteraceae > UBA1213. The sequence goes on along the minus strand of CANRDH010000054.1, from coordinate 7,129 downwards.
GCGGCTAAAAATCTCGATATTCCGAGGGAGCGTTTCTTCTGTAATGTTCAGCATTACGGTAATACCTCTTCGGGAAGCGTTCCGATAGCCCTTGATGAGGCTAACCGCGCAGGAGTGCTGAAAAATGGAGATATCATAGCAATGTGTGCTTTCGGGGGCGGACTTACAACAGGAAGCTGCGTTATCCGCTGGAATAAATAATAACAGGAGGGTATGACAATGGGGAAAACCGTGTTTGTCTTTTCCGGACAGGGCGCGCAATATCCCGGAATGGGAAAATCACTGTATGACAATTCGCCTGCCGCAAGGGCAGTATTCGATATGGCCGAAAGGGTGCGGCCCGGTACGATCAGGCAGTGCTTTGAGGGTACAAGCGAGGAGCTTGCCCTTACCATAAACACTCAGCCCTGTGTGTTTGCGGCAGATTTGGCAGCAGCGGCTGCGGTGGCTGAAAAGGGAATAAAGCCGGATTATGCCGCTGGCTTTTCTCTCGGAGAAATAGCGGCAATAGCTTTTTCCGGTATGCTTTCCTACGAGGAGGCATTCAGACTTGTTTGCAAGCGCGCAGAATATATGGACGAGGCTGCAAACAGCGACAAGGGGGCAATGGCGGCTGTGCTTAAGCTTACTCCCGAAAAGGTTGAGGAGATATGCAAAGATTTTGAAAGGGCATATCCTGTTAATTACAATAGTCCGGCACAGACGGTTGTTGCTGCGGCAGAGGACGAAATAGAGGCACTTTGCGCAAAAGTCAAGGAGGAAAAAGGCAGGGCGGTAAAGCTTGCAGTCAGCGGAGCATTTCATTCACCGTTTATGGCATCGGCTTCCAAAAAGCTTGCAGAATATCTCGAGGGAGTTGAATTTTCCCAGCCCGAAATTCCGGTTTATTCAAATTATACGGCACAGCCGTATGAGGGCGATTTTAAGGCGCTTATTGCCGCACAGGTACAGAATCCCGTGAAATGGCAGACTACGGTGGAAAATCTTGTCGCTGAGGGTGCCGACAAATTTATTGAGGTGGGAGTAGGTAAAACTCTTACAGGTCTTATAAAGAAAATCAATGCCGATGTTACGGCAGTAAATATAGAAAATAAGGAGGGACTTGACGCTCTTGAGTGAGCGTCGGGGGAATATTATGTTTGAACTGACAGGAAAAACGGCGATAATAACAGGTGCGTCAAGAGGTATAGGTAAGGCAATAGCCCTTAAGTTTGCGAGTCTTGGAGCAAATATAGCCTTTATGCACGTCGGCGACGGAGAAAAGGCAGCGGAAACAGAGGCTGAGCTGACGGCAATGGGTGTTAAGGCAAAGGGCTATGAATGTGATGTCTCCGATTATGAGGCGTCAAAAAAGCTTGTTGATGAAATAATTGAGGAATTCGGAGAGGTTCATATACTTGTAAATAATGCGGGTATAGTAAGAGATAATCTTATTCTTTCAATGAAGGTCGAGGACTTCGATAAGGTGATAAGTGTAAACCTTAAGGGCACCTTCAATATGACAAAAAGTATATATCAGCACTTTATGAGAAAGCGCAGAGGAAGAATAATCAATATTTCTTCAATAATAGGTCTTGTAGGAAATGCGGGACAGGCTAATTATGCTTCGGCAAAAGCGGGCATAATAGGTATGACAAAGTCTGTTGCAAAGGAGCTTGGCTCAAGAAATGTTACGGCTAATGCCATTGCTCCGGGCTTTATCAAAACGGATATGACAGATAATATGCCCGAAAAGGCAAGAGAGGCGGCACTTTCATCAATTCCGCTCAAGAGAATGGGTACGGTTGAGGATATAGCTAATACAGCCGCTTTTCTTGCTTCTGATGAAGCGTCCTATATTACAGGCGAGGTTATAAGGGTTGACGGCGGTATGGCTATCTGAATTTAATAAGGTTTTTACTATATTTTGAGGAAAGGAAATACACAAATGAAAAGAGTGGTTATTACAGGAATCGGTGCAGTAACTCCTGTCGGCAATACTGCCGAGGAAATGTGGACTTCAATGAAGAACGGCGTCTGCGGCATTGACAGGATAGCACGCTTTGATACGAGTGATACTAAAGCAAAGGTTGCGGCTGAAGTCAAGAATTTTGACCCCACTGAATACATAGAAAAAAGAGATTGCCGCAAAATGGATTTGTTCTGTCAGTATGCGATAGCCGCGGCAACACAGGCTGTAAAGGACAGCGATATCGAGGGAAAGGTTGATCCAAAGCGTTTTGGCGTATATATCGGCTCGGGCGTCGGCGGAATTACTACATTCTATGAGCAGAGCATTAATCTTTATACGGGAAAAAGTATTTCTCCGTTCTTTATTCCCATGATGATAGGAAATATTGCTGCCGGAAACGTTGCTATAAGATTCAAGGCAAAGGGCCCGTGTCTGCCGGTTGTTACAGCCTGTTCGACGTCTACCCATGCGGTAGGTGAAGCATTCCATGCCATTAAATACGGTATGGCTGACGCAATTATAGCAGGCGGTGCGGAAGCAACGATAACACCTCTTGCCATAAAGGGATTTACAAGCTGTAAGGCGCTTACGCTTACGGATGACCCGACAAGAGCTTCGATTCCTTTTGATAAGGAAAGGAGCGGCTTTGTTATGGGAGAAGGCTCGGGCATTCTTATCCTTGAGGAATATGAGCACGCCGCTGCAAGGGGAGCAAAGATTTATGCCGAGATTGTCGGCTATGGCAATACCTGCGACGCATATCATATCACAGCTCCCGACCCCGAGGGAGTAGGAGCTGCCGAATGTATAAGAATTGCTCTTGATGAGGCAGGCTATAAGGGCAGCGAGGAGCTTTATATAAATGCTCACGGAACATCTACCAGCCTTAATGATGCAGGGGAAACAAAGGCTTTCAAGGCGGTTCTCGGCGACAGGGCATATAAGGCTCATATAAGCTCCACAAAATCAATGACCGGACATATGCTCGGTGCGACGGGAGCGGTTGAAGCTATTGCGGCTTCGCTTGCTCTAAGGGACGGAATTGTTCCTCCGACCGTAAACTATAAGGTGCCGGATCCGGAATGTGACCTTGACTATACTCCCAATAAGGCAGTCGAGGCACCGCTTGAGATGGCTATATCCACAACCTTCGGCTTTGGAGGACATAATGCCTGCATCGCCCTGAGAAAATGATTCATAATAATATTGAGGTGAATTATAATGTACAGTGTTGAAGAAATAAAGGAGCTTCTTGCGGCTTTTGATTCTTCCAAAGCAACAGCTCTTGATATACAGATAGACGAAAATCAGTTTCTGAGTATCCGTCAGAAAAGTGCGAAGCAGGAGATAGTACAGATGGCTGCCGCTCCGGCTGTTGTTGAAGTTCAGACCCCGGCACCGACAGCGGCAGATAAGACTGTAAGTGAGGAAAAGAGTGAAAAGAGTCAGGGCGGTACGCCGATAGAAGCGCCGATGGTGGGTGTGTTCTATGCCGCACCCTCACCCGACAGTGAGCCTTATGTTTCGGTTGGAAGCACAGTAAACAAGGGTGATGTTGTCTGCATTATAGAGGCGATGAAGCTTATGAATGAGGTCACGGCGGAGAAAAGCGGAGTGATAACGGAAATATGCGTGGAAAACGGACAGGTAGTGGAATACGGTCAGCCGTTGTTCCTTATAAAATGATAAAGCAGGTGAAGCTATGAACAAGGAAGAAATTATGCAGGTAATACCCCACAGAAATTCCATGCTTCTTATTGACGAGGCAACAAAAACAGGGGAAAATACCTGCGAGGGCAAGAAATATATAACGGGCAGGGAATGGTTCCTTGACGGACATTTTCCGGGAAATCCCGTTGTGCCGGGAGTTATACTATGCGAGATGATGGCTCAGGCGAGTGCTGTTATCGTGTCTGAGGTGTCGGCTCAGAGTATTCCCTTCTTTGCGGGAATTGACAAGGCAAGGTTCAAGACAAAGGTACTTCCGGGAGATACGTTGGAAATTAAGTGTGAGCTTACCGGACAGAGAAGAAATTTTTACTTCATAAAGGGCAAGGGATATGTAAACGGTAAATTAGCCGTTGCCGCAGAGTTTTCATTTGCACTTATTCCAAGGGAGCAAAACTGATTGACGGCGGCAAAATACTCGGATATACAAAGGCTGTGCAAAAGGAAAGTCCGGACAGAGGACGTTTTGCTCTCGGTTTGAGTATCCGACCTCACCACGGTTGTGGTATTTGTCCCGATATTTAGATCAAAGGGGGAGTATTCGGATTGTTTTCAAAGATATTGATTGCTAACAGAGGGGAAATAGCGGTTAGAATAATCCGTGCCTGTCGTGAGATGGGTATATCAACGGTCGCAATATATTCTCAGGCAGACAAGGACGCTCTGCACGTTACAATGGCGGACGAAAGCTACTGCATAGGCGGGCCGCAGGTTGCAAACAGCTACCTTAACATGGCTGCCATACTGGAGGTTGCCGTTGTTTCGGGTGCGCAGGCTATACATCCCGGCTACGGATTACTTTCCGAAAATGCAAAATTCGTGGCATTATGCAAGGAATGTAATATAGAATTTATAGGGCCGAGTGCGGAGATGATAGAAAGACTCGGCGATAAGGACGAGGCAAGAAGAACAATGAAGGCAGCCGGTGTTCCCATAACTCCCGGCAGCGATATCATAGACGATATAGAGGAAGCCCGTGCAAAGGCACAGGAAATAGGATTCCCGCTGCTTGTCAAGGCACGTTCCGGCGGAGGCGGAAGAGGTATACGCAGGGTGGATTCAATTGAGGAATTTGACAATGCGTTTCTTTCGGCAAGAGCAGAAGCCAAAAGCGCCTTCGGCGACGACGCGGTATATATGGAAAAATATCTTTTTCCGGTTAAGCATATCGAAATGCAGCTTCTTGCGGATAAATACGGAAACGTAGTCTGCCTGGGAGAAAGAGAATGTTCTGTTCAGAGGAAAAACCAAAAGCTTATTGAAGAAAGTCCTTCAGCGGCTATCACTCCCGATATACGTGCAAAAATGATGGATGCGGCCGTTATGGCAGCAAAGGCTGTTAATTATGAGAATGCCGGTACTGTGGAATTTCTTCTTGATAAGGATAAAAATTTCTATTTCATGGAAATGAACACACGTTTGCAGGTTGAACACGCCGTAACGGAAATGGTTGTGGGTATAGATATAGTGCAGTGGCAGATAAGGATAGCCTCGGGGGCAAAGCTTACTGTTACTCAGGACAGGGTATTTATGCACGGAAATGCCATTGAGTGCAGAATAAATGCCGAGGACGCAGAGCATGATTTCCGCCCGAGCTGCGGAACGATAGATTTTATCCACGTTCCGGGCGGCCCGTGTGTACGCTTTGATACGGCTATTTATCAGGATTATTCCGTTCCGCCGTATTATGATTCTATGATAGGAAAGCTTATTGTACAGGCACGCTCCCGTGAGCTTGCAATAAGAAAAATGAAAATGGCTCTCAGTGAACTTACAATAAACGGAATTAAGCATAACAGGGATCTTCATATAGATATTCTCAACGATCCTGCTTTTGTTTCGGGAGAATATACGACCGGTTTCATGGAGGAAAGGCGTCAGCGCCTTGAAAAGGAGAAATCGTAAGACCGAAATTGTTACGGGGAATAATACCCCTGATATAATCCGCACAGAGCGTATGCTAAACGGGTGCGGGGATAGGTTGGGTGCAAATTGAATACATCAGATATATTTAATTTTTTAAAGCCGAAGAACGAGCTTGAAAATCAGGGAGAGGCTATCGACAACCGACCCTATATTCCCGATGAATTGTGGGTGAAATGTCCTGTATGCAAGACTCCCGTGCTTTCTGCGGATTTGAATGAAAATTACAAGGTCTGCCCAAAATGCGGATATCACTTCCGTATAGGTGCAAGACAGCGTATAGAGTGGACTGTGGACGAGGGAAGCTTTGAGGAATTTGATAAGGATATGCTCTCAGAAAATATAATAGATTTTCCCGATTACAGCCGTAAACTCAAAAATGCAAGGCTGAACAGCGGAGAGAATGAGTCCGTTATAACAGGATTGGCAAAGATAGGGGGATATCCTGTTGTTCTTGCCGTAATGAATTCACAGTTTATGATGGGTTCAATGGGAACGGTTACGGGAGAGAAAGTCACAAGAGCGTTCGAGTATGCTACAGAGCAGAGACTTCCTGTCATTGTATTTACCGTATCGGGCGGAGCAAGGATGCAGGAGGGTATACTTTCCCTTATGCAGATGGCAAAGACAAGCGGTGCCGTTAAGCTACATAGTGATGCAGGTCTTTTGTATATAACGGTTCTTACCGATCCGACAACGGGCGGTGTTACGGCAAGCTTTGCTATGGAGGGAGATATTATCCTTTCCGAACCGAGAGCGCTTATAGGCTTTGCGGGTCCGAGGGTAATAGAACAGACGATAAGACAGAAGCTTCCGAAGGACTTTCAGACAGCGGAATTTCTTCTTGAGAAGGGTTTTGTCGATGCGGTTGTGCCGAGATCTGAAATGAAAGAAACACTTGCAAAAATACTTAAACTTCATATAGAAAATAAAAATACTGAGGAGGGCGAATAATATGAGTGCATTTGATAGTGTGACTGCCGCAAGAGCAAATAATCGCCCGACTGCTGTTGATTATGTAACAAGAATATTCGGGGAAAGTTTTATTGAACTTCACGGAGACAGACGTTTTGCAGATGATAAGGCTGTGATAGGCGGAATTGCAGAGTTGTGTGGTAAACCTGTTACGGTTATAGGACTTGAAAAGGGACGCAATCTCAAGGAGCGTATGGAAAGAAATTTCGGTTCGGCTCACCCCGAGGGATACCGCAAGGCACTCCGCCTTATGAAGCAGGCTGAAAAATTTAAGAGACCTGTAGTTTGCTTTGTTGATACTTCGGGAGCATATTGCGGAATAGGCGCGGAGGAACGGGGTCAGGGACAGGCGATAGCTGAAAATCTGATGGAGATGATGACGCTTAAGACTCCGATTTTATCCATATTCATAGGTGAGGGAGGAAGCGGAGGAGCTTTGGCACTTGCTGTTGCAGATGAGGTATGGATGCTTGAGAATGCAATATATTCTGTGATCTCACCTGAGGGATGTGCGAGCATACTTTGGAAGGATTCAAGCAAGACTGCGGAGGC
>CANRDH010000053.1 GCA_947629295.1 uncultured Clostridia bacterium | reverse complement strand
TGGATGTACACATTCTTAACGCCCATTGTCTTAGCCATTTCAACCAGCCCATAGAGATGATTTATATGGCTGTGAACTCCTCCCGGTGAAAGAAGTCCCATAAGATGAAGTGTTTTGCCGTCCTCGGCTGCATTTTTCATTGCTCCGACAAGAGCCTCGTTTTTAAGAATATCTCCGTCCTTAATTGACTTTGTTATTCTTGAAAGCTCCTGATAAACAACTCGTCCCGCACCTATATTTGTATGACCTACCTCGCTGTTTCCCATCTGACCGTCAGGAAGTCCGACGTCCATACCGGACGCAGCTATCAGGCACCACGGATTTGTTGAAAAAATATGCTCAAGATTGGGCTTTTTGGCCGTACGGATAGCATTACCGTAATTTGTTCCTATACCAAAGCCGTCAAGAATCATAAGAATCAAAGGTTTTTTCATTTCATTACCTCATTTGCATAATATATTTGCCGCCCGCAAGGGGCAATAGCCCGGGCTTTCGGATCATTTGCTTGCTTCTTCGAGGAGTACGCCGAAATCGGCAGCCTTTAGTGAAGCTCCGCCTATAAGTCCGCCGTCAACATCGCCCTGAGCAAGAAGCTCTGCGGCATTCTTCGGATTCATTGAGCCGCCGTACTGAATTGTAACGGCATCTGCAACAGCCTGACCGTAAAGCTTTGCAAGAGCTGCACGTATAAATGCACAAACCTCCTCAGCCTGCTCTGCGGTAGCCGTTTTACCTGTACCGATAGCCCATACAGGCTCATAAGCGATAACAGTCTTTTTGATATCATCGGCAGATATATCTGCAAGGTCGAGCTTTATCTGTCTTGAAATAACTTCCTCTGTAATATTTGCCTCACGCTCCGAAAGAAGCTCACCTACGCATACGATAGGCTTAAGACCTGCCGCAAGAGCAGCCTTTGTCCTCTTATTTACGGTTTCATCGGTTTCTCCGAAATACTGTCTTCTTTCACTATGACCTATAATAACATATTCAACGCCGATTTCCGTGAGCATATCGGCGGAAATTTCACCCGTAAATGCACCGCTCTTTTCAAAATGTACATTTTCTGCTCCAACCTTGATATTTGTTCCCTTTGTAAGCTCAACCGCCGTTTCAAGATTGGTAAACGGTACACAAATAACAACGCCGCAGGTTGCCTTTTCCGCAATGGGCTTAAGCTCCTCGATAAGAGCCTTAGCTTCGGGGCGCGTCTTGTTCATCTTCCAGTTGCCGGCAATAATTGCCTGTCTGAGTTCCTTATTCATTTCAATTACCTCTATTCTTTTATTAATAAACAACGGGGAGAGCACTGCCCTACCCCGTCATCAAAAAACCGTCTGTTTCTGAATAAAGCAGAACATTATGCAGTACGCATTATGATTTATGCATTAATCAGTCTTTGTCATTAAGAGCGGCAATGCCCGGAAGTACCTTGCCCTCGAGGAATTCGAGAGAAGCTCCGCCGCCTGTTGATATATGAGTCATTCTGTCAGCATATCCGAGCTTTTCAACAGCCGCAGCAGAATCGCCGCCGCCGATTATGGAGATAGCTCCGCTTTCAGCAACCGCCTTAGCAACAGATATTGTGCCGGCAGCAAAATTCTCCCATTCGGAAACACCCATAGGACCGTTCCATACTACGGTACCAGCGCCAACGAGAGCATTTGCAAATTTCTCTCTTGTTTTGGGACCGATATCAAGACCCATCCAATCATCCTTGATTTGATCAGAAGGAACCGTCTTAAATTCTGTATCGGGCTTATACTCTTTACCTACAACCGTGTCCTCAGGAATAAGGAAGTTTACTCCCTTATCCTTAGCCATTGTCATTATATCCTTAGCAAGCTCAACCTTATCAAGCTCGCATATAGACGTACCTGTCGAATATCCAAGAGCCTTCATAAAGGTATATGCCATACCTCCGCCGATGATAAGCGTATCAACCTTATCGAGAAGATTTGTTATAACGCCGATCTTATCGGAGACCTTTGCACCGCCGAGTATTGCGACAAACGGTCTTTTCGGATCTTCAAGTGCGCCGCCCATAACGGTAATCTCCTTCTGAATAAGATAACCGCATACAGCCGGGAGATAATCAGCAACACCTGCTGTTGAAGCATGAGCTCTGTGAGCTGTTCCGAAAGCGTCGTTTACATAAATCTCAGCAAGTGAAGCAAGCTGCTTTGAAAATTCGGGATCGTTCTTTTCCTCTTCCTTATGGAAACGTACATTTTCTATAAGCTCAACCTCGCCATCCTGAAGAGAATCAGCGATACTCTTTGCACTTTCACCTACAACATCGGAAGCCATCTTTACCTCAAAGCCAAGAGCCTTGGAAAGATAAGCGGCAACCGGAGCGAGAGAATACTTCATATTGAATTCGCCCTTCGGACGACCGAGGTGGGAACAAAGAATTACTTTTGCCTTATGCTCTATAAGATACTTAATTGTTTTGAGAGCCTCATCAATTCTTTTGGGGTCTGAGATATTTCCCTCACCGTCAAACGGTACGTTGAAGTCACAGCGAACAAGCACCCTTTTGCCTGCTACATCAATATCCTCAACAGTTTTCTTGTTAAGATAGTTCATTTTATTTACACCCTTTCCGGCAGCATTGCGCTGCACATAATTACGCAGTCAGATCCTTTTCCGCGGCAGTTATCCGTGCGGAACACATTTTCAAAGAAAATCCCTTCATCCGCCGAAATCCATGCACTGAATTGTCTGCCTGCAGCCCGCAACAGATATTATTTCCATGCAAGCCCATATCCTTGTGCCGCAACTGCCCAAAAAAATAATTACGCACAAGCTTACAAACAATATTCTATACTATTTTGGCATTTTTTTCAATAGAAAAAAGAAATTTAATTAATTTAATTGGAAATTTTTATTAATCATCCTGCCCGTACAACGATAATTTCACTATTGTTTTCGGTGACGAGGCGCCAAGGACTCCGTCCACCCTTTTTATCTCAAACGGAATATAGTTATTCTTGTTATCATAATCTTTGGATATACCGTCATCCTCATACATAATATACTGCATTTCACCGTCTGTAAAGGCGATTAGCTCAAACATTGACGTATCCATTTCATCCGTACATTGAGATGTTCTGCAAAGCGGCAAAAGCCTACCCTTGCGTATAAACAGCGGAACCTCGTTTATATCTGCGGCAATGTAGTGAATGCCCTTCCTTAGCACCTGATATCTTCGTACAGACGAGGAGCGGAAAACAACAAGGAGCATATCCTCCGGAAGATATACATATCTTCCTCGTGCATTCTGCTCATATATCGGCGCAAGCATAATGCTTTCTCCAAGAATAAGCTGATCCTCTACTGTTTCCGCAAAATCGTCTGCGGGATATTCAAAGGACAGCGGCTTGAAGAGCATATCGTTATTAAGACAAGCTTTCATATATTCACTGTACAGATAAGGAATAAGGCTGTAACGTATCGAGATGATATTTGCAAAATCCTCCGTATCTCCCAAATTATAACATTCCTGTCTGCGTGTACCCATTGCCGAATGATTACGCATAAGCGGGGTAAATATACCAAATCCGAGCCAGCGCATAAGGAGGTCTCTCGTACAGTTGCCTCCAAAGCCGCCCAAATCAGCGCCGCTGTATAAAAATCCGCACATATTCAGCGAGGGCATCATTTTTATATTGAGAAGAAGATGACTCCACCACGACTGGTTATCTCCCGTCCATATTCCTCCGTACCTGTGACTGCCTATATATGACGCGCGGGAAAACATAAGCAATCGTTTATCGGGAGAAATTTCCTCAAAGGCTTCACCTGCCGCTCTTGTCATATTTGCACCGTAAATATTATGCACCTTATCATGACGCACCATATTACCGTCGATATTATGGTAGAATCCCTTATAGTCTTCCGTTCTGTTTGCAAGACCCAATACGGTCCCGCCCAATTCAAAGAATTTATGCGAAGTGTTTGCAGTAAAATCAAATTCCCCGATAAGCTGCTTTGCTTTTTCCTCGCCCTCCTCTGTAAAGAACATTGCAGGCTCGTTCATGTCATTCCAGAAGCCTTCTATCCCGCAGTCAGTCAAGCGCTTATACTTTGAGCCGAACCATTTTCTTGCCTGCGGATTAAGGAAATCGGGGAAATGCGTTTTTCCGGGCCATACCGAAGCGACAAAATCACTCCCGTCCTCTCTTTTGCAGAAATAGCCCTTTTCTTTTCCTTCCTCATAAATATCGTAATTTTCCTCAATTTTTACACCGGCGTCTATAATCGGAACAAGGCGTACTCCTTTATCCCTCATTTCCTTTACAAAATCGGCGAAATCGGGAAACGCCTCATCGCTGACTGTGAAATCCTTATAGCCTTCCATATAGTCTATATCCATATATACGGCATCGAGAGGTATTCCGTTTTCACGGTGCTTTTCTACAACTTCACGTATTTCATCCTCATTCATATAGCTCCAGCGGCTCTGCTGATAACCGAATGCCCATCGAGGCGCGATATAACTCCTGCCTATCATTTCCCTAAATTGTTTTACAATATCGTAAGCATTTTTTCCTTCGATTATATATACAACAAAGTCTCTGCTTTCAAGCTCAATATTAAGCATATTTGAGGAGGTATATCCGATATCGAATTTTACCTCACACGGGCAGTCGATAAATATACCCACACTTATCATTCCCGTAATTACTATAAAATTATGTGCACCGTATAAGGATTGCTTATCCTCCGTCTGGTTAGGCTCATCACTGCAAAAGCTGCGATACAGACCGCCTCTCTTATTCATTCCCCTGTTAGCCTCGCCAAGTCCGTAGACAATATCCTCCCCATTCATGACATAATTAAAAATAATCTTATTATCCGATTCAATTTCACTCAGATATTCAACAGGACCGTTAGTAGGCTCAATATCCGCCGCCACAGCGCCGGTAGGTACAGGATTTCCATAAATGTATTTTTTTATCATAGCTATCCTTCTTTCTCAACATAATTTGGTACTACCCCTTAATAATAGCATATATATCTTCAAATTTCCACATATTTTTTATCCTTATAAAGAATCGTCTCAAAAGCTTTGTTACGGCATTATTGCAAAAAATTATTTATGATAGCTGCTGTTCTCATTGCGTATATATTCTATCATCTCTTCCCTGCCTTCATTAGTCATAAAAAAGGTTCGCTCAGATACAATAATATCCTTACTTTTCCCATAGCAATATTCCCCGCACCATATTTTAACCGTCATGGTTTTATCCGCCGTATCAGGCAGGACTATATAATGAAACAGTCCGTCACATTCGGTATAATCGTTATTATTTTCAAACCACATGATTTTGGGCAGCTCTTCACACAACATAATTTCACCTCCTAAAAAATAAAAGTCACGCCCCGGCAATGCACGAGCGTGACATATTAAATCAAAGAGCAGCCTTCGCCTTTTCAACAAGAGCTGTAAAAGCCTCGGGATCTGCAATAGCAATTTCGGAAAGCATCTTTCTGTTAAGTGCTATATCCGCTTTCTTAAGGCCATACATAAATGTGGAGTAGTTTATACCGTTAGCCTTGCAGCCGGCCGAAATTCTAGTAATCCACAATCTTCTGAAATCACGCTTTCTCTGTTTTCTTCCGATATAAGCGTAGTTACCGCTTTTCATTATGGCTTCCTTGGCCATCTTAAAATGCTTGCTTTTTGCACCCCAGTAGCCCTTAGCAAGTCTGAGCACCTTTTTTCTTCTTTTGCGTGTTGCCAACGCACCCTTTACACGAGCCATGTTATATACCTCCGATAATCTTAATTAATTGACTGTTACAAATTATTTATATGGAATGAGCTTCTTTATTGCCGCTACATTTGTCTTATCTGCAACAGCAGTCTTTCTCAGTCCTCTTTTACGCTTTGTGGTTTTCTTGTTGAGTATATGACTCTTATTAGCGTGCGCACGAATCACCTTACCGCCCTTGGTCAGTTTGAAACGCTTCTTCGCTCCGCTGTGTGTTTTAATCTTAGGCATATTAAATTCCTCCTTGGTTTTTCTTTTATTTGTTGTGCCTTGGTGCAAGGAACATAAGCATATTACGCCCCTCAAGCTTTGCAGGCTTTTCAACAACGGCAAATTCCTGACAAGCCTCTGCGAATTTATTCATAATCTCCGTTCCGAGTTCAGGGTGTCCCATCTCTCGTCCTCTGAAGCGTATCGAGACCTTTACCTTATCTCCGCTTTTAATGAAACGCTGAGTATGGTTAAGCTTCGTATTGAAATCATGGGTGTCAATATTAAGCGAAAGGCGAATCTCCTTGACATCAACAACCTTCTGATTTTTTCTTGCTTCCTTTTCTCTCTTTGCCTGTTCAAAGCGATATTTTCCGTAATCCATGATCTTACATACAGGCGGCTGAGCCTGCGGAGCTATTTTTACGAGATCGAGATTAGCGGCTTCTGCCAGACCGAGAGCCTTTGAGGAAGGCATGATACCGAGCTGTGAACCATCGGAACCTATCACACGGATCTCCTTATCACGAATATCGTCATTAATCTGAATTTCCTGCTTGCTAATTGTAAAGCACCTCCAAAACAATATAACATAAACAAAGCACGAACCGTCACCGACCGTCCGTGCGTCAAATAGCATACATAACCCCTGACTAAATCAGGGATCAACACAACTATTGACCCGTAACAGACGATACCTTACAGGTGAAAGCCAAGCCTTACTTTGTTTTACCAGAATACTATAACACATTTAACAGTCCTTGTCAATACTTTTTCAGCCTCGTTTTACAAAATTTTACTCAGACATCAGCGTTAAGAAAACTCCGAAGTATTACAGACAAGAGCTTATGCAGTCCTCTCCGTCGCACGGAGCCTCATCGCCGCACTCTGAAAGCGCCGCCTTTATCATAATTGCACATTCAAGGCGCTTTTTTTCAAGCTCGCATGATGTTTTGTGGGATTTTCCGATATTACCCTCATATTGGAAATTGTTTGCATTACAGCCGCCCGAGCAGTAGAATTTTGCCCAGCAGTCCTTACAGTTTTCCTTTGTATAAACATTAGCCATGGCAAACATTTTTTTCATATCGGTATCGAAAGTTCCGTCATTGAGATTTCCCATTTTATAATCTTCATTTCCGACAAACTGATGGCAGGGGTAAATATCGCCCTGCGGTGTAACTGCGACATATTCGTTTCCGCAGCCGCAGCCCCTCAGACGCTTTATAGCGCAAGGTCCCTGATTAAGGTCAATCATAAAATGGAAGAAATTATAATAATCTCCCTTTTTCCTTGATTCTATAATCGTTTCCGCAAGTCTTTCATATTCTTTGAAAACCACGGGTAAATCCTCATATTTAATCGAATAATCCAGTTTCGGGTCTGATACGACGGGCTCAATCGAAAGCTGGTCAAAGCCCAGACTGTGCATATGAAGTACATCGTCGGTAAAATCAAGATTATATTTTGTAAACGTACCTCTGATATAATAATCCTTATCTCCTCTGCCTTCAACAAGCCTTTGGTATTTCGGAACAATCGTATCATAGCTTCCCTTACCGTTCGGAGTTACCCTCAGCCTATCATTGACTTCCTTTCTTCCGTCGAGTGACAGCACCGCATTATTCATCTCACGATTGATAAATTCTATCTTGTCATCATCGAGCAAAAGACCGTTTGTTGTAATAGTAAATCTGAATTTCTTATTATACTTATCCTCCAAACCTCTTGCATATTCCACCGTTTTTTTAACGACATCAAAATTCATAAGCGGTTCTCCGCCGAAGAAATCAACCTCCAGATTTTTTCTTGTCCCCGAATTTGCTATGATAAAATCAATAGCCTTTTTCGCGGTTTCAAGAGGCATAAGACATCTTCCCTGACCGAAATCGCCCTTTGCGGCAAAGCAATACTCACATCTCAGGTTACAGTCATGCGAAATATTTATGCACATTGATTTTACGGGGGCCTTTGTCATCATATCGGCAAATTTTTCATAATCATCGCGGGAAAAAAGCTGAGACATTTCGAAAAGCTCATACAAAGCCGCATAGGTTTCCTCAATTTCCTCTTTCCCATACCTGCCGCCAAGCTCTGAATAAATCCTTTCAGGTACGCTTTTTGTCATATTTTCATCACAATAATCAAGTATATCATAAGCGGCGTCATCAAGTATATGTACTGCACCGCTATGAACATCAAGGCATATATTATAACCGTTAAGCTTATATTTATGGATCATTCTTCTTCCCCATTCCTATATCGGCGAGGTGCCGCCGCTGTCAATTCGTAATTACTTTATTCAATGGTATCAGCTTTATGGCTCGACCGTAAGTTTGCTCCAGCCACAAGCGATAAGTGTGTCATTTTAGTTATTATAACACTCAACTGCACTTCACTGAAAATTCAAACAAGCATCAAGTCAGACAATAGCTCTGCCGCAAAAAACTGCGGAGCGGCTCCTACAAGCCGCTCCCGATACAGCATCAATTGTCACCGACAGGCAATCCGCCTGTCGCGGAAACAGACTAACCGCAGCAATAATCAAAGCGAACACAGTGAGCGCCGGCGCGCCGCCGGTGTCAATTCGTAACTGCTTCACTCACCCTATTGCTCATTGTAAATTCACTCAAACAACAAACTATAAGTTTGTCATATCAGATTGCGGAGCCGCCTGAGCTTACTGCTGCTTTTCACATTTCTGATTAGCAACTGTGCAGGATGTCTTGCAGGCAGACTGACAGGATGCCTGACATTCGCCGCAGCCGCCC
>CANRDH010000052.1 GCA_947629295.1 uncultured Clostridia bacterium | reverse complement strand
AGCTCGTTGATACTGTATGGGTTACCATACTTGAGCGAGAAGCCCCCACCTCTATAGGTGGGGGAGTATGTCACTAACGTCATATAATTTATCTTTTGTCGTCGTTTCTTTCCCGAACAATAAAACGTATCGGCGTACCCTGCATACCGAAGGTTTCCCTTATCCTGTTTTCAAGATATCTCTGATACGAAAAATGAAAAAGCTCCGCATTATTTACAAAAAATACAAATGTCGGAGGTTTTACCGATGCCTGAGTAACATACATTATCTTAAGTCTTCTTCCCTTATCCGTGGGCGGCTGTACTCTTGCCGTTGCGTCCGCAAGAAGATCATTGAGCATACCCGTTGTTATCCTCATTGCCGACGAATTCACAACGGTTACGATAAGCTCAAACAAACGGTCAATTCTTTGCCCTGTTTTTGCGGAAATGAAGATAAAAGGTGCATATGACATATAGGAAAATTCCGTTTCAAGCTTTTTACGGTACTCGTCCATTGTCTTTCCGTCTTTTTCAACCGCATCCCACTTATTCACGGCTATTATACACGCCTTCCCTGATTCATGTGCAAGACCTGCAATCTTTGTGTCCTGCTCGGTTATCCCCGAAACGGCGTCTATCATAATAACGCATACGTCACTTCTTTCAATAGCCATTCTTGCACGGATAATGCTGTATTTTTCAACAACATCATCAACCTTGCTCTTTCGGCGTATTCCGGCGGTGTCCGTAAGACAAAAACGACCGTATTTATTCTCAATTACAGTATCTATACTGTCACGTGTCGTACCGGCTATATCGGATACTATACATCTGTTCTCCCCTGTAATTTTGTTTACAAGTGAGGATTTTCCCGCATTGGGTCTGCCGATTACGGCAACCCTGATACTGTCCTCCTCCTCATTTTCTTCGTCACTTTCTGGCAGATACTCAAATACCGCATCAAGCAAATCTCCCGTTCCGTGACCGTGAACCGATGAAACCTGTATCGGCTCTCCG
The DNA here is from genome assembly GCA_947629295.1 of uncultured Clostridia bacterium. Classification (GTDB taxonomy): domain Bacteria; phylum Bacillota; class Clostridia; order Oscillospirales; family Acutalibacteraceae; genus UBA1213. Next base: position 7,779 of record CANRDH010000052.1, on the reverse strand, counting down.
AGTCCGAGATTGTAAAACTCATAAAAATTCGGGTCCGGTTCTCCTATCGTATCACATTTGTTTACGCAAAGCACAACATTTCTTCCGCTTTTTCTGAGCATTGCCGCAACCTCCTCATCGGTGGCAACGACACCGCTCCTTACATCCGTAACAAGCACAATAACGTCAGCCGCATCAATGGCAAGCTCCGCCTGCCTCCTCATCTGTTTCAGTATTATATCATCCGAATAAGGCTCTATGCCTCCCGTATCTATAACGGTTAGCTTTCTTCCCCTCCATTCGCACTGTCCGAAAATTCTGTCCCTCGTTACACCCGGTGTATCATTTACTATAGCTATACGCTCCCCCACAAGCTTATTGAAAAGTGTGGATTTTCCGACATTAGGTCTGCCGACTATTGCAATAACAGGAATTGCCATAATAATCCCTCCCTGTATTTGATATTGTCTGATGCAATGAAAAATAGAGAAGGATCTCTCCTTCTCTACCAAATACATCAAGCAATCAAGCCTCTGTTTTGAGTACAACTCTTCCCTTGTAAAGACCGCAGCTCTTGCAGGCTCTGTGAGCAAGCTTATATTCGCCGCAGTTGGGACAAGTTACGAGCGCAGGAGCGTCAAGCTTCCAAACTGTTGATCTTCTCTTATCTCTTCTTGCTTTAGAAGTTTTTCTCTTAGGTACTGCCATTTTATACAACCTCCTTGAAATTAAAGTACAAAAATCATTCTTCGAGCAGCTTGCTCAATGCTGCAAATGCGGGATGTCCTTCCTGCTTTACGCATCCGCACTCTCCCTCATTGAGATTTTTTCCGCACCTTGGACACAAGCCCTTACAGGAATCCTTACAGAGGAACTTTGACGGAAGCTCCAAAAGGATATCATCTCTGAGCAAAGTATCAGTATCGAGCATATAGTCCGGTGCTTCAATATAATCATCACCGCTGTCCTCCGGCAGCTCAGTGACAAGAATATGACTAAGCCTGTAAGCGAAATCTTTGTCAAAGGGCTCACAGCATCTGTCGCATATACAATGACACCTGAAACGCACGTCCGCTTCAAACACTACCATTCCCGCATGATTGCATATTTTGATATCCGCAGATACCTTTTCGGGAACAGCGCCTCTGCCTATTGCATCTTCCGACATATCAAGCTCGGTTTTTACCGACAGACTTTCATTCTCATTCAGAAAAATCTTTTTCAGTTCAAGAATCACAAGCTCACCTCAACAAAGTCCGAATTACCATGACCGCAAGGGTACCCTGATAAAACGCCATAGACTATTATAATTGTATTATACCGCTTTGTCAATATATTTTTTTGAAAAAAAACAAAAAATCAAGAGGAAGCCGCAACAGACAGCTTCCTCAAAAAGACAGCTTTCATATAAACAAAATTCTTCTCATCGTTGTCAGGCAATCAGCCTTGCAGCTGTCATATCTTCTCCGAGATAGCTGAAAGGCTGCCCGGAAGTTCACTCTCCTCTGCTGACACAAGGAAGGTAAACTGTGTATCCGTCTTGGCAGCAAGTGAATTGATCTTTTCTATAAATTCAGCGAATTCATTGATATTCTGTCCGCCTATCTTAAAGGTGGAATCAACCAGAACATCAGTCATATCGTAGTTTCCGGCACACAAACCGCTCAGAAAACCGAAAAACATATCATAACCCGAAATCGAATAATGCTCGGTATCGATAAGACGTGCCTTATGTGTTACATCATAAGTAAGCTTTGAGCCTTTCTCAATAACCACCACATTACCGTTTGAGTTCTCGACAGCCTCGTTAGCAAGGCTGATGAGCTTCTTGGTTTTTCCGGTGCCCTTTTTACCGACAATAAGTTTTACCATAATTTTTGCCTCCTTGAAAGTTATGCCGAACTGCGGCTTATCCTTTGCATAAAAAAACTTTTGCTACTAATATATTATATTAAATTTGACGAACTGTCAACTGTTTTAAGCAAAAGATATATGAAAATTTTTTATTACTTGAGTCTTGCCTCAAGCGCTTCCTTCTGATCCTCATATCCGGGCTTTCCAAGGAGAGCAAACATATTTTTCTTATAGCTTTCGACTCCGGGCTGATTAAAGGGATTTATGCCGAGCGTATATCCGCTTATTGCACACGCCTTTTCAAAGAAATATATCAGATATCCAAGCTCAGCCTCGCTTGTATTCTCCATTGTAAGCACAACATTCGGAACCATACCGTCGGTATGTGCAAGAACCGTTCCCTCAAACGCTTTCTTATTGACAAAATCAACCGTCTTTCCCGAAAGAAAATTAAGTCCGTCTACATTTTCGGGATCCGTTCCGAGTGTTATCTCGTATTTCGGCTTTTCTATCTGTACAACGGTTTCAAACATTGTTCTGGTACCGTCCTGTATGAACTGACCCATTGAATGAAGGTCGGTAGAAAATACAACAGACGCCGGGAAAAGTCCCTTCTGGTCTTTGCCCTCGCTTTCACCGAAAAGCTGTTTCCACCATTCATTCATAAGTGTAAACGACGGCTCATAGCTTACAAGAAGCTCAATCTTCTTGCCCTTGCGATAAAGAAGATTTCGTATTGCCGCATATTTATAACAGTCATTTTTGTCAAGCTCTGTACTCATAAGCTCCTCACGGGCTTTTGCGGCTCCGCCCATAAGAGCGTCTATATCCGCTCCCGAAACAGCAATCGGGAGAAGTCCTACAGCAGTAAGAACACTGTACCGTCCTCCGACATCATCCGGCACAACAAAGGTTTCATAGCCCTCTTTATCCGCAAGCTGCTTGAGTGTTCCCTTAGCCTTATCCGTGGTGCAGAAAATTCTTTCCTTTGCACCCTCTTTTCCGTACTTCTTTTCAAGAAGCTCTCTGAAAACACGGAAAGCGATAGCCGGTTCGGTCGTGGTTCCGGATTTGGAAATCATGTTTATTGAAATGTTCTTACCTTCACATATGCTGAGCAATTCCGAAAGAGCAGTCGAACTTATTGAATTACCCGTAAAATATATATCCGGGGTATCCTTTTTCAGTGCGTTATAATTCGGGGACTTAAGAAATTCAATAGCGGCACGGGCTCCAAGATACGAGCCGCCTATACCGATAACAACAAATATATCGGTATTGCCTTTGATTTTTTCGGCAGCCTTTTTAATTCTTGCAAATTCTTCCTTGTCATAATCAACAGGCAAATCAACCCAACCCGTAAAATCATTGCCAAGACCAGTCTTATTATGCAGAAGGTCATGTGCAGCGGAAATCTGCGGCGCTATTGCCTGATATTCCTCATCACTGATAAATTGTTTAACATGCTTATCACTTAAAGTAACAGCCATAAAAATCCTCCTTGACAGCAAAGGTATCCGCCTTTGCAAAAATTCTATATTCATTTTACAATATTTCATTATAATTTGCAAGGAATTGTATAAAATTAATTTATTTTTTACCAATTCATAGTGTAGACTGTTTTTTTCTAAAAAGTATATTTTTTGCACAGTATTAAAAAATAACAAATTGGTGTATAAAAAATAACCATTAGTTTTGTAAAATTATTTTAAATTTGTTACACTATTCCGATTGACATATACTTATTATTATTGCATAATATTATGGCAGCCAATAAAATAATATTATATTCATATGTTTATGTGAAAGGGAAATTGTAATGCAGGAAAATAAAAATGAATTTACAGATATATCAGGAAGCTTCAACTCCGATGAAACAGAAAATGAGGTAAGCTTTGTATCCCCCAAAAATATAAAACCCCCGGAAAAGAAATCAACTATAAAAAAAGTGGGGATAGTTGCAGCTATCTTTGTTTTACTGTGTGGCAGTGTTGCAGCTGCCGCTCTTTCGGGACTTTTGAAATCTCCAAATTCTGAGGTCAATGCGGGAGAAAACTCAGAAAAAACCGTCAGCTCGGTGCCGGAAAGCTCTATACCGAAGGAAGAAAGCGTCGAGGAGGAAAGTACACTTTCTTATGAACCTACAGGAAAGTTTACACTTGACAATAAGGTATTCAGTGAATCGGTTTTAAGAGAGCTTGACGAAAAGGTTACTGCCAGATACGTTGTACTCTATGACGCAACCTCTGATAAAATCATATTTCAACGAAATGCCAATAAAAAATGCTATCCCGCAAGCACAACAAAAATGCTTACGGCTATCGTGGCAAGCAAGATAATACCCAAGGATACGGTAATAACCGTGGGCGATGAAATAGGGCTTATAAACTATGACTCAAGCACAGCAGGACTTCAGGAGGGTATGAAAATGACATTTGAGACCCTTCTTGACGCACTCCTTCTCCCCTCGGGAAATGACGCTGCCTATACCATTGCCGTAAACGCCGCAAAAATTTATACCGGTGACGATGATCTTTCAAATGAGGAAGCGGTAGAAATTTTTATGGGACTTGTCAATGAAGCCGCAAAGGAAATAGGTTGTTCCGGCACACATTATGTAACCCCTGACGGTTGGCACGACGACGACCATTATACCACCGCAACAGATCTTGCAAAAATCGCGGCATATGCAAGAACCGTACCGATAGTAAAGAAATCCTGCGGTAAGGAAGAGGTCGAATGGGAGCTTATTCAGGACAGTGACTCGGAGAACAGCGGCAATTCGGATACAGATGAACCCGTAATTCCCGAAACGGTATACTGGTATAACTCCAATGCCATGCTTCAGGTAGGAAGCGAGCACTATTCTCCGTACTGCGACGGTATGAAAACAGGCTTTACGGATGAGGCGGGAACCTCGGTTGTTTCCTCTGCGGAAATTGACGGACATACATTTATTGCCGTTATTATGTTCGGAGAATCACTTTATCAAAAGTATGAGGACGCAAATATACTTTTCACTGAAGGCTTTAAACTGTATAACCTTGAATATACCTACGGTCTTGACGCGGCATATACAAATCAGGAATAAAAATTATAAATGTATATGTTCTTAAAAATACCGATGTATACGGAATCACCCCCCGTCTGAAAAGGCGGGGGGTTACGTTTATGCGAACGTGCTGTCCTGCTCTATTTTATCATTTTGCCGAAAATGAGGAAAAAGACCTGCCGGAAGTTTATCTCATCTACCGCTGTTGTCGCTGTTATCGGATATTCGGCAATACGCTCACCATTCCTCTTATATGTTATTTTTCCTATCTTATCCCCCTCATTGACAGGCGCCTGTACGCTTTCCGGGAGTGATATATCATATGTGATATCCTTATCCCCTCCCTTCTTTATGAGAAAGGCTCCGTCAATTTTTGCTTCGGTTTTTAAACTGTCAAGCATACCGTTCGTAACGCTGATATCCGTAAATGCTTCATCGGGAGTTTTCGGCGTATACATAGCATAGTTTGCAAAGCCATAATCAAGCAGAGCCGAAGCGTCACTGAATCTTTCTTTACCCGTCTTGCTTCCCAGAACAACAGCTATAAGGCTTAGTCCGTCCCTTTCCGCCGTTGCAGATATGCAGCTGCCCGCCTGAGAGGTCGTTCCTGTTTTCAGACCCGTTATTCCGTTATAGGTTTTGAGGAGCTTATTTGTGTTGACGAGCTGAGTTTTACCGCCTCTGAGCGTGTCCATCCATATCTTACTGTATTTGAAAATGGATTTATGTCTGATTAAATCCCTTGACATGACGGCAACATCATATGCACTTGTGACATGACCTTCCTCATCAAGCCCGTTACAATTTTTGAATACCGTTTCCTTCATTCCGAGCTCCTTCGCCTTTTTATTCATCATAGAAACAAATTCGTCCTCTGAGCCGCAGATATGCTCCGCAAGTGCAACAGCGGCGTCATTCGCGCTTGCCACTATCGTAGCCTTTACCATTTCATCAACCGTCATGGTTTCTCCGGGCTCAAGCCATATATCCGACCCGCCCATTGAAGAAGCGTGTTCGGAAGCTGTAACGGTATCGCTCCATTTTATTTTGCCACTGTCAAGCGCCTCCATTACAAGGTCAAGGGTCATAACCTTTGTAATAGAAGCGCAGGCACGAACCTCATGCGGATTTTTCTGATACAACACCTCACCCGTTTCGGCGTCCATAAGAACTGCGGACGGAGCTGTGATATCATCGTCCGAAATTGCATGGGACGTAATGGAAAACGAAAGAATAAGTGATAAAACAACAAGTAATGTTAATGCTGCTTTTTTAGTTTTCATAGCTGCCTCCATGTTTATTATTCTGCTAATTAATATGCGTTTAGCTGTCGAAATAGTACGGGATCATGTATTAATTTCCCGACAGAAAACCGTATGTACAAAACCCACAAAACAAAGGATAAAAGTTTGGAGTCACTATCCCCGCCAAAACTCTGATATCACATATATAATCTATATTTTTTGCTTGACTTAAGCTTTTGTATATTGTATTATTATTGTAAAATATTATGGAGGGATAACTATGAAAATGAAGAAATTAATTGCATTTTCACTGGCGGTATTGCTTACAATATCCTGTTTTTCGGTAATACCGTTCCTTTATTCCGATGAGTTGAACGCAAATGCTGCGGAAAACCCCGGAGAAAGGTATTTTTACAATCAGCTTACAGATGAAGCCAAGGTGTTTTATAATGCCATGGAAACTATGTACAGCGAGGGCATTTTCAAGACCGGTAAGGACGATTTTGATATGTCCGAAAAGCTACTGACTCAGGATACGATAAAGGGTTATATGGAGGGAAGATCGGATCTGCTGTCCGTATACGGTGCGGCAAGAGATGCTTTCTATTTTGACCATCCCGATGTATTCTATGTTGATTTTTCAAACCTTTCATTCCGTGTAACCTCCGGTGCAGACGGTTATCATCTCTATCTCGGAACGGGAAGATATGACAACTACTACACTAAGGGCTTTACAAACGAAGATGAGGTCAATAAAGCTGTTGAAGAGTATAATAAATCTCTTGCAGAAGTTGTAAATCAGGCAAAAGCGGTCGAAGCCGGCGAAGGCGAAAACCTGATTGCAAAGCAGATAACTTTTGTACACGATTATCTTACAAAACACACATCGTACCGTCTTGAGGATGTATGCACACCCAAAAATGTAGGTTTTATCCGTACATCCTATGGTTGTCTTGTAAAGCAGGAGGGCGTTTGTGAGTCCTATACAAGAGCATTCAAGTCGATAATGGATCAGCTTGATATTCCCTGCGTTATGGTACAGGGTGTCTACCGTCATAACGAAACAGTATCAGAGCTTCATATCTGGGATTATGTTCAGATCGATGATAAGTGGTACGCTGTGGACGCTACAATGGATGATCCGGTAAATACCAAATACAATACACTCGGTGACGACGGCTATGAAAATCAGGAATACCTTATGGTAGGCGAAACCAAAATGAGCATTCACCATATTGCATCCGGTATCCTTTCCGAAGCGAACTATCAGTTCCAATATCCCGTACTCGAGATTGATAATTACGGTGTTGAACGCAAAAACTACACTAACGGTCTTGTAGTACGCTATGATCCAAACAGCGTAAACAGCGATGGAGAAAAGTCCGGAGAATATCGGGTAAGCTTCAAGGGTATGGGCTATAATGAGGCTGCCGCACAGGGCTATTACATTATTTGCCGCTTCTATCAGATAAACAGCACTACAAATGAGTGGGAGGCTCAGGACTGGTACTATGCATATCCCGACCCCATGCTGTACGAAGGCAACCCTGATTTCTACGATACTCCGACAGAGCTTTATATGAATCTCCCGCAGGTTGAATATATCGAATTCGGTGTTACCACACTTGCTCCCGGCAAACAGGTATTTGG
>CANRDH010000051.1 GCA_947629295.1 uncultured Clostridia bacterium | reverse complement strand
CAGAGCTCTCTCCTGAGTTCTGCCCGGTTATATCGTTATAGAATTCGTTTACGCCGCTTGTATGCTCGTCAAACGTACTTTTAAGATCGCCTGCTTCACTCATCATACTTGTAAGTCCGCTCTGAAATTCGTCCTGAGCCTCCTTATATTCGTTACAGGCGCACAGAATTATACCCATAACAATGCTCATAACAACAACCGATATTATCACTGCAATTTTTTTCATGCCGACCACTCCTTTTTATAAATACGGAAATAACTACACCTTAACTATATCATATTGAAAGAAAAAACACAAGATACGACACCCACTTATTTCTGCAATATTCCGCATTTTTATCATGGCACAAAAAATCGGCCAAGGTCATAACCCCGCCGATTTTATAAAATTCAATATATCAATGTCGGATCCATATAATTTCCGTCAAGCTTAACCTCAAGATGAAGATGTGACTTATCCTTTGATTCGGAAGGAACATTTCCGATATAACCTATCGTATCCCCCGCCTTTACATTGCTTCCCTTCTGAGCAACGGAAGTATCTGTCACTCCGCAATAGTATGATTCATAACCGCCTGTATGCTCAATGACAATAACATTACCAAGCATAGGGTCGCTGTACAAATCCTTTACGACTCCGCTCATAATTGCACGGACGGGAGTCCCGTCACCTGCACTTATATCAACACCGCTGTGAGTACGCCAATCGCCCATAGTTTCCGACTTTACAGGATTTTTGGGGCTGAAGGGCTTCAATATTTCTCCCTTGTCAATGGGCTCGGCAGTCATAGCTTTTGACTCCTCGGTGACTGTCTGTAAAGCGGAAGCTTCCACGGATGCCTCGGATTCCTGCTCTCTTTCGGAAGTCTGTATATCGCTGCTCTGCCTGGCATCCGAAGCCTCGGGCTTACTGCTTTCTTCGACCTTGGATTCTTCGTAATCCTGACCGCTTACCTCTTCATTTACCCTTGCATTTTCCGATTCCTGCACACTGCTTTCATCCGACATCTGAGTATATTCCTGTATACTTCCGTAAGTAGTCCATGCCGCACCCGCAACAGCCGCAAGACATACCGCAAGAGAAATATAAAAACCAATATTTTTCTTCGGGGATTTTCTGTAATTTCTTTCGTTCTTCATGCTTAACATTTATTGCACCTCCGTCATTATTGTTGACGAAGGTAAAATAAACTATGCATACTACTTTATTTTTTAATCGACCAATAAAAGTAAATTTTACGCATTGTATATTATTAAATAAATATACAATGCGTAAATCATTTTATTCAAATTACTTCTCCGTTTACCTTTATCTCACAGTTAGACCTGTTTATGGCACAAAGCAGGCTTCTTGCAGACGCCTTAAAAATACCATGAGAAATCCCTACCCCGAATATAATCTTTCCGTCAGGCTTCCTCATCTGCATATAGCATATAGCCTTTGAATCCGAGCCGCTTGAGATCGAATGTTCTTTGTACGATAACACCTCAAAACCCGAAATACCGACAGATTTGAGCGCATTTACAAATGCGTCTATCGGTCCGTTGCCCTTGCCGTATATCTCCACATCCTTATCGGACTTTACAAGGTGTATAGTTCCCTTGAAGGTTGCCTCGTCAACACCGATATTGTTTATAGTATGATGAACAAGCCACAGCTTCTGCTCGATATCGATATAATTCTTATTGAATACCTCAAGCAGATCCGCCGGAGAGAGTTCTTTTCCCAGACGGTCGCTTTCCGCCTTGACAAGTGCGCCGAATTCGGGGTGCATAGCCTTCGGGAGCTCATAGCCGTATGAAGTTTCCATAATAAATGCGGCTCCGCCCTTTCCGGACTGAGAATTATAGCGGACTATCGCCTCATATTTTCTGCCTACATCCGCAGGGTCTATCGGAAGATAGGGAATTTCCCATTTATCACTGTTTGAAGCTCTTACATAGTCGAAGCCCTTTTTGATAGCGTCCTGATGTGAGCCCGAAAACGCGGTAAATACCAAGTCGCCGACATAAGGCTGTCTTTCGCCTATTTTCATATTTGTACAGCGTTCGTATATTTCTTTGTATTTCGGCAGATTGCTGAAATTCAGCTGAGGGTCAATTCCCTGAGTATACATATTCAGTCCGACCGTTACAATATCGAGGTTACCGGTTCGTTCTCCGTTTCCGAAAAGCGTACCCTCAATTCTTTCTGCTCCGGCGAGCAGTGCAAGCTCTGCTCCGGCAACGCCCGTACCTCTGTCGTTATGCGGATGAACACTGATTATAGCGGCTTCTCTGTTTTTCAGGTTTCTTATGAAATATTCTATCTGATCCGCATAGGTGTTAGGCGTACACATTTCAACCGTATTCGGCAGATTGAGTATTATCGGGTTATCCTTTGTCGGCTTCAGGACATCCATGACAGCCTCGCATATTCTTACGGAATTATCCACCTCCGTGCCTGAAAAGCTTTCGGGGGAATATTCAAGCCTGAAGTTGGTATCTCCGTCGTAGCCGTCAATCAAATCCTTTATAAGCTTAGCACCTTCAACGGCTATGTCGATAATGCCGTCCATATCCTTTTTGAATACGACCTTTCTCTGGAGCGTTGAGGTAGAGTTATAGAAATGTATTATTACATTTTTTGCCCCATGCACAGCCTCAAAGGTTTTGCGTATGAGGTGTTCTCTTGCCTGGACCAATACCTGTATAGATACGTCGTCGGGGATATGACCGCCCTCGATAAGCTCACGGCATATTTCATATTCCGTTTCGCTTGCGGACGGAAAGCCTATTTCTATCTCCTTGAAGCCCATATCAACAAGAGCATGGAAAAACTCAAGCTTTTGCTCCATATTCATAGGCGTGACAAGCGCCTGGTTTCCGTCCCTCAAATCGACAGAGCACCATATCGGAGCCTTTGTTATAATATTGTCGGGCCATTTTCTGTCTTTAAGCTTTATCTGCTCAAACGGTGTGTATTTCCTGAATCCTTCATTCATAAAAATTACCTCCTTATAAATTTTAAAACCCGCCCCCTGTCACATAGACAAGGGGCGGGCATAATGCACGCGGTACCACCCTTTTTCGGACACATATATATGTCCCTCACCGATCTCAGACAAGACCTCGGCCTTTAACGCTGCCATGCGTACTGCCCTACATTATCGAACAGTCAACTCGGGAATGAGCTATACATACGGGCGCCGACATTGTCTTACACCAACCAACAATTCTCTTAGCACGGTGTTCCGCATCTTATTTCCTTCAAAGTCTTTAATTTTATGGGTTTTCTATATTATATATTGTTTGTCGGGATTTTGTCAAGATATTTTTTCAATAAACAGCCGATGAATTTAAGAAAATTATGTATTTATCCAAGACCGTTTACGACGCGTATAAATAGCATCTCAAAAGAATTATATACTATAAAGACGTCCGATTAAGACTGTTATAATAACAAGGCTCGGAATCGGTTCTCAATAATAGACCGGCGGTTAATAAAAAATGGCTGCCCAAAGCTTATGAAAAAATGGAGCATAATACAAGCATGATTTTCATGAAAACATCCAAAAGCAACAAAGAAATTGCTAATGCAAAAATCAACACAAACAAAAGTATCATCTGTATTCACTCCAATTATGTCCAATATTACAATATCAAAGTACCAAATCGATTGTCTATTGAAAATCTCTCTTTGACATAATAAAGCGGCATAAGCTTTCTCATGGTACTTCTTGCATTTTCATCAAGCTCGGCAAATTCGGTATATCTCGGCTTTTCGTCATATTTAAGAAAGGTCTGTTTTCCCTCTCCTGCAATTATACCGCTTGTCGAATTTGAATATATAGCCGAAAACAGCACATCTTCCCTCAGTTTTTCCGTTTCCTTCATATTTCCGCCCCTTTCATCATTTATATATTTTATCATACTGTTTCCGTTTTGTCAGCAATTTTACGAAAAAATACCTCAAATATTTCTAATTTGTCCGCTGACATAAGTATTGACCGTTCATAACATCATGATTTTTCCATCAAGAGCGGGGCTCTCCGATTATTTCATATTTTCATCTAAATTAAATATTGACAATTTCGGAAAATAGTGGTACATTATAGTTAGATTAGCACTCGTACATTGAGAGTGCTAACAGAGAGGTGGCTTAAATGGAACCGACTCAAAGAAAATTGAAAATCCTTGAAGCGGTCGTGGAGGCGTTTATACGAACGGGAGAGCCTGTCGGCTCAAAGACCCTGTGTGAAGACCTTGGTTTTAATGTTTCCTCCGCCACTGTCAGAAATGACATGGCTGAGCTTGCTTCCCTCGGTTTGCTTGAGCAGACCCATACCTCGTCAGGAAGAATACCCACAGAGCTGGGATACAGGATATATGTAGATAAGCTGATGAAAAGGGTGCCTCTGACGAAATATGATCGGTCACGTATTGATGATATGCTTTATCTGAGCTCAGACGCTCCGGAACACCTGCTTGAGGGCGCGGCATCTTTACTTTCAAAAATAACCGGCTGCGTGGCTGTTGCAACCTCCCCTCCGGGAGAAACGGCCGTAATAAAACGGATAAGGTTTATCCAGACAGGCAGATTCACGGCAATGGCTATCCTTATAACATCGACCGGCTCTGTAAAAACCAAGATTTTCAGGTGCGATTTCGTCATAACTCCCGAGCTGATAGAAATGTTTGAAGAAACAATGAACGAGCGTTTTTCCGGCATTCCCGTAACGGGTGTGACGCCTGCTTTTATGCAAAGCTCAGCCGCAGCACTCGGTGAGATGTCGATACTTATGTCCAACGTCCTGCTCGCAGTTCATGACTCCGCCAAGGAAGCTTCCGCAGCAAATGCGGCAATAAAAGGGCAGTCCAACTTTTTCACCATGCCCGAGCTTGCTTCAGGTGACGGCAAAAAAGTCATGGAGCTGCTCAGTCATTCAGGAGAACTTGAAAAGCTTCTGTCGGCAGCAGGCACAAGAGCAAGTATACTCATAGGCAGCGAGATAAATAACCCTGCACTGTCCAGTCTGAGCGTTATAGCTTCACATTACACATCGACGCCGGAGTGCAGCGGAGTGCTTGCGCTTATCGGTCCGGTGCGGATGAATTATCCGAAAATAATATCTGCTCTTGAATATACGGCGGACAGTGTGGGCAATATGCTCTCAGAACTGCTTGAATACGGATAAGTGTTTAAAGGTATAATAAGAAAGGAGAATGTATCTTGGCAAAGAAGAAAAATGCTAAGGCTGAAGAGGAAAAAGAAAAAAAGGAAACCGTCGAAGCGGAAAATAATGCCACGGAAACGGTAAGCAAAGAGGAATACGATAAGCTTAAGGCCGAATTTGATGTGCAAAAGGATCAATTCCTCAGAATGGCAGCGGAATACGATAATTTCCGTAAAAGAACAGAAAAGGAAAAGCTTGCGGCATTTGACAATGCACTCGCAACAACCGTTGAAGCTTTCCTTCCCGTAGCCGACAGCTTCACACTTGCCCTGACATCCTCGGACGGTGCAAGCGACGAATTCATGAAGGGTCTTGAAATGATAAATAAACAGCTTGAGAATGCATTTGCAAAGCTGAACGTTGAGCAATTCGGCAATCGCGGAGAACCCTTTGACCCCCAGCTCCATGACGCTGTATCGAGAGTGGACGACGACGAGTTGGAGGAGGATTATATAGCCTCTGTTTATCAAAAGGGATATAAAGTAGGCGATAAGATAATCCGCCATGCAATGGTAATAATTTCAAATTAACCATTTGCTTCATACTTTGCAGCACAGCGGCTTAATGCCGAATAATACAAATATAAAATAATTTTTTCGGAGGTAATAATTATGTCAAAGACAATCGGTATCGACCTTGGTACAACAAACTCCTGCGTAGCGGTTATAGAAGGCGGGGAGCCTGTAGTTATCGCTAATGCCGAAGGCGCAAGAACAACACCGTCAGTGGTGGCATTTTCAAAAAACGGTGAAAGGCTTGTCGGACAGGTCGCAAAACGTCAGGCAGTTTCCAATCCTGACAGAACAATAGCGTCAATAAAAAGACATATGGGTTCTTCCTACAAGGTTAATCTCGGCGGCAAGGAATATACACCGCAGGAGATTTCCGCAATGATTCTTACAAAGCTTAAAAAGGATGCGGAGGCTTATCTCGGAGAGCCGGTAACACAGGCAGTTATCACGGTACCTGCTTACTTTACCGACGCACAGCGTCAGGCTACAAAGGACGCAGGCAAGATTGCAGGACTGGATGTTAAGCGTATAATCAACGAGCCGACTGCTGCAGCCCTTTCATACGGCGTAGATAAGGAAAACGATCAGAAAATAATGGTATATGATCTCGGCGGCGGTACATTTGATGTATCCATTATCGAAATGGGCGACGGTGTACAGGAGGTTCTTGCAACAGCGGGCAACAACCACCTCGGCGGCGATGATTTTGACCAGAAGATTATAGACTGGCTCGTTCAGAGCTTTAAAAACGATGAGGGTATAGACCTTTCGGGCGATAAGACAGCCATGCAGCGTCTTAAGGATGAGGCGGAGAAGGCTAAGATTGAGCTTTCGGGCATTACCACGGCACAGATCAATATTCCATTTATAGCAGCGGATGCAAACGGCTCAAAGCACCTTGATTATACACTTACAAGAGCTAAATTCAACGAGCTTACAGCCGATCTTGTAGAAAAAACAATGGGTCCCGTTCGTCAGGCTCTTTCAGATTCCGGAATTTCCATAAATGAAATAAATAAGGTCCTTATGGTGGGCGGTTCTTCAAGAATCCCCGCTGTTCAGGAAGCAGTCAAAGCACTTATCGGCAAGGATCCCTTCAAGGGCATTAACCCCGATGAATGTGTTGCAATAGGCGCAGCTATTCAGGCAGGCGTTCTTTCCGGCGATGTTCAGGGACTCCTTCTCCTTGACGTTACACCGCTTTCACTCGGTGTTGAAACACAGGGCGGTATAATGACAAAGATTATTGACAGAAATACGACCATCCCTACAAAGAAAAGTCAGATTTTCTCCACCGCCGCCGATAATCAGACTCAGGTCGAGGTAAACGTCCTCCAGGGCGAAAGAGAATTTGCAAAGGACAATAAGCAGCTCGGACTTTTCAGACTTGACGGTATTGCTCCCGCAATGAGAGGCGTTCCGCAGATAGAGGTTACATTTGATATAGATGCAAACGGTATCGTTAATGTTTCCGCAAAGGATCTCGGCACAGGCAGAGAGCAGCATATAACAATAACCTCAAGCACAAACATGAATAAGGACGATATAGATAAGGCTATCAAGGACGCAGAACAGTATGCGGCTGAGGATAAGAAGCGCAGAGAAGATGTTGATAAGCGAAACGAGGCAGAAAACCTTGTTTATGCTGTTGAAAAGCTTCTCAACGAAAACGGCGACCATATTTCCGACGAGGACAAGGAAACGCTCAACACAAAGCTGTCTGCTGTCAAATCTGCACTTGCAGGAACAGATCTTGAATTGGTTCAGTCTGCGAAGGACGATCTTCAGAAATCAATGTATGCAGTATCCGAAAAGCTTTATCAGGACGCTGCCGCTCAGGGTACAGCGGCTCAGCAAGCTCCCGATAACAGCAACGGCGTATATAATGCTGATTATACCGACGTTGAAGACAATAATAATAACTGAGTTTAGATAAATTTCAAAGCGCAGGCGGCTTGCCGCGCTTCCGCACACGGTACTGAACTAAAGGGGTTATCCACTAAGCTTATCAAGGTTTAATGCGACAGCCCCTTTGGGCGGTTTTTGAGTAGGCAACAGGATTATTCCATATTATTATTCGGGGTGGTATAATTGGCAGATAAACGAGATTATTACGAGGTACTCGGTGTTCAGAAGGGTTCCTCGGAGGATGAAATAAAAAAGGCATTCCGCAAACAGGCAAAAAAATATCATCCCGACCTGAATCCGGGCGATAAGGATGCGGAAGCCAAATTCAAAGAGGTCAACGAAGCATACGAAGTACTTTCCGATAAAGACAAGCGTTCGAGGTATGACAGATACGGCTTCGCAGGAGTTGACCCCAACTTCGGCGCAGGCTCAACGGCATACGGCGGGGGAAGTCCGTTCGGGCAGGACATAGATATAAACGACATTTTCAATAGCTTTTTCGGAGGCTTCGGCGGTGGAAGAAGTCCGAGGAATCAGAATGCCCCGAGGCGAGGTTCAGATGTTGAAGCATCCGTAACGATAAGCTTCGAGGAAGCCGCAAATGGTTGCAAAAAAGAGGTTACATACAAAAAAGTGGAAACCTGTAAATCATGTGCAGGCTCCGGAGCTGCAGCAGGTACTAACCTTAAAACCTGCCCTCAGTGTAACGGAGCAGGTCAGGTAACCGTTCAAAAAAGAACGCCGTTCGGCACGATACAAACCACACAGACATGTGAAAAATGTCAGGGAAAGGGAAAGATTATCGAAACACCCTGTCCGAAATGCTCAGGCGTCGGAAGAATACGTTCATCAAAGACAATAACCGTAACCGTTCCTGCGGGAATCAGTCAGGACCAGATACTGAATATCGGCGGTCACGGAAACAGCGGATATAACGGCGGTCCTGCGGGAGACCTTCATGTATATGTCAATGTCAGGAAGCATGATATATTCGAGCGCAAGGGAGATGATGTATGGTGCGAAATTCCCATAACCTTTGCGCAGGCGGCGCTTGGCCACGAAATTACCGTTCCGACCCTCGACGGGAAATCAAGTTATACTGTTCACCCGGGGACTCAGCCGGGGGATATATTCAAGCTTAAGGGCAAAGGTATACCGCATCTTAATTCCCGAGGCAGAGGCGACCAGTATGTCAAAATCACGATTGAAGTTCCGCGAAATCTTTCCGAGGAGCAACGGAAGATACTTGAGCAGTTTGACAAATCCTGCACAGGAAAAAATTATCAGCGGCGTTCAAGCTTCTTCGACAAGGTAAAAAATCTATTTAAGGACTAGCGGCGTGCCGCCGCTGTCAAGTCGCGTTTTCGCTCACTGCGTTCGCTTTGTTTTTGGTGGAGGGTAAGTCTGTTTCCGCGATAATTAGTCTGCCTGTCGGTGTGCGACAGAAAGTGTCGAGAGCGGCTCCCCGGAGCCGCTCCGCAACTACAAATGACAAACTTATCACTTGTTCATCGAGTAAATATACGGTCGAGCCATAGATTAATTTGCCTGAGTAAAATAATT
>CANRDH010000050.1 GCA_947629295.1 uncultured Clostridia bacterium | reverse complement strand
TTAAATTAATTATCCTCAATTTTTTCATCAGAAAGCTTATTTACATTAATTCTGCCATAAAGAGAGGTATCGGGACGCTCATTAATGCTTTCCCTTACCTTCTCAGAGTCAGCGTCATTTTCAAACGAGCTGAACATACCATCCTGCGGATGAGATTCATTCTCAGAATATTGTCTGCGCTGATATCCGTTTGTGCGAGGCTTTCTGTTATAAGAACCGTCCTTATTGAAATTATTGCTTCTTCCCCTGTATTCGCCTTTGAAATTCGGCTTATAATCAGGGTCGGGACCTATGACTACATGACGCTGAAGGCTTTCACCCTCACTCCATGATATAGCGCCCCTTACCCTTTGAACCGCAGTATGGATAATCCTTCTTTCATAGGGATTCATGGGTTCAAGAGAAGTTTTTACACCTGTTTTACAAGCCTTAAAAGCAAGTTTTCTTCCGAGTATTTCAAGTGTCTTTTCTCTCTTTTCACGATAATTACCTATGTTGATAGAAATTCTGTAATATTCATCATCAACATGGTTTGCAACAAGACCCGTAAGATACTGAATAGCGTCCAGAGTTTCTCCCCTGTGTCCGATAATGAAGCCTATTTCGTCACCGTCAATATTAATGACTGCTCCGCCCTCAACCTCATCTGCTGTTATAACAATATCCTTTATTCCCATCAATTCAAGAATATTTTTAAGATATGCTTTTGCAGATTCAAGAGGTGTAAGAACTATATAAGCTCTTATAACAGCCGGGCTTCCCCCAAAAAGCCCGAATTTTTTCTTTTCTGCCTGTTTAATGATTTCGATCTGAATATCATCGGTTCCAAGCTGTTGTTTTGCCTGAATCTCAGCTTCCTCAACTGATTCGGCTGTAATTGTTACTTCCTTTATCATAATAAATAACCTCCCGGTTTACCTTTTTCTTCCCTGATAATCACTGCTGTTGCTGTTCGATTTTTTTCGCTTTTGCTTTTTTCCGGCCGATTTTGTGGACTTTTCGGATGCATTTATCTGCTTGATAAGCTCAGACGGAGCAACATAACCTTCCGCCTCGACAAAAGCGACAGCAGCTTCCTGCTTTCTTCTGAGTACAATTCTCTGTGCCTCTGCCTTTGCCTCCATAATACTCGGATTGTAAAACTTATTCATAACAAGGGACTGAATAAAACCTATTACTGTGGAAATGATCCAATAGAAACCAACCGCACCCGGAACAATGTATGCAATCCATGTGCTGAAAAGCGGCATAAAGAATACCAAAATAATCATACAACCCTGCATTTTTGCTCCATTCATCTTCTGTATAATAAACATACTTGCGACTGATGTAACAAAACAAAGTACAGGTATAAGCCACATCATAGACTGGAAAGAAGATTCGCTCGGAGTTGCAAGCAAATCAAGTCCCAAAAAATTAAAGCCCTTACTGAAATCGACTATTTTTCCTGTTTCTGAGGGATCAAAGAGAGAATTTCCGCTGCCGTCAACAAGATAATCCTTCAAAGAATTAAAATACTTAATTATACTTATTTCTCCGTATTGACTGTTAATTCCCGTACCCAATCCCGGGAGTGCGCCAACACTTGACAGTGCCTGATTTACCTTATCAGAAGCAATATGGAGTGTATTGCTTAAAGGATTTCTTACCGAATAAAGCACTCCGAACATGATTATCATAGGCGCAATCATCGGCATACATCCGAAAGACGGCCTTATATTCTCCTTTTCCATAAGCCTCTGTAATTCTTCATTGGCTTTTGCCCTGTTATTCTTATATTTATCCATTATTTCTCTTTGCTTCTGCTGTAAACGCATATTTGAAGCCATTGATTTTTGCTGCTTGATGGAAAATGGAAAAATAAGTATTCTGGTCAGCAGTGTAAATATAATTATAGCTATACCGTAATTTTTAAAAAGCAAAAAAGCGAACCATAACACATATCCGAAAATACTTCCGATAAAATTAAATACAATATCCATTAACCGATAATCATTCCCTTCACCCTTTTATCGTAAATCAGCTGTTCTTATTCCAAAATGAATTATCCCTTTTGTATATTATGCGCTTATACCTGACTTTTTTCTCGGGAACGGGGTCATAGCCGCCCCTTGAAAAAGGATTGCAGCGCAGTATTCTCCATATTGTAAGCGCAGTTCCTTTGAATGCGCCGAAACGATTTATTGCCTCAATACCGTACGTCGAGCAAGTCGGATAATATTTGCAGCGCGGAGGCGTCCTTGATGAAATATTTTTCTGATAAAATCTGATAAGCCAAACAAGCGGGCGCTTCACCTTAAAACACCCGCTTCCCTAAGCTCTTTTTTCATAGCCCGCAGAATATCATCGGTTTTCACATATGGCGTTCTTCCTCTGGCGACAAAAACCAAATCATATCCCATACCGATCTCCTTTGAAAGCATACGGTAAGCTTCTCTTATAATCCTGCGGGATCTG
Organism: uncultured Clostridia bacterium; assembly: GCA_947629295.1. Lineage (GTDB taxonomy): Bacteria > Bacillota > Clostridia > Oscillospirales > Acutalibacteraceae > UBA1213. The sequence goes on along the minus strand of CANRDH010000050.1, from coordinate 7,087 downwards.
CTGCGCAAAACGGCCTTTCCGATTTTCTTACTTACAGTTATACCGATCCTTACACAGCCCAAACGGTTCTTACCCACATAAGTAACAAGAACCGCCGAAGTGTAGGAACGTCCCCTGGAGTAAAGTCTGCGGAAGTCGTTATTTCTCTTTAAAGTGATAATATCACTCAAAACAATCAATCCTTCCGTTTACCCCGTTCAGACCGCCTGCATCGGGAAAACTTTTAATCAGTATGTAAGCCTTTTTCTTCCCTTAGCTCTGCGACGAGCGAGTACCTTTCTTCCGTTTGAAGTTGACATTCTTTTTCTGAAGCCATGTTCTTTTTTTCTGTGAAGCTTCTTGGGCTGATATGTTCTCAGCATAAAAATTCCTCCTTTTGTTTACACGTTTTCCTAAAAATCTTATGACAGTCTCCGTTTTAAGACGGAAATACTCCCCTCACATCGGGGAACAGCCGACAGAACTTAATGATTTTTCCATATGGGCAAGTCAACCGGCACGGGTCATATCAGACAGGGCGCCCCGAATTATTTTATCGCATGACAATACCTTTACGGTACACTATTCCCAAAACCCTGCACCGTAAAATTATAAACTATAAAATATACTTCTGTCAACAAAAATTTAAAAAATAAAGCAGTCTTAGAATTATTTTTATAAAATGCCACAGTTTTATCAGCTTGAACTCCCCAATAATCAATATTTTTTATAGTTTTAAGCTGATTTTTATTAATACTATTTAAAATATTGCCAACTCATCAAAAAGATTTGAAATATAGAAATTATTATGATATAATTAGTTTGTGTAAGTGTTTGCCTGATTGAAGCTTTTGTCTTTGATTAGCCGATATCGACAAAACCCGGGATATTACCTTTCTTCAGACGGTAGAAAATGTCTTTGGTCATACTTATACTGTAAGTTAAATACGGAAGACAGTAAGAAGCTGTATTCAAAACAATAAATTTAAAGAAACAGGAGAAAACACACTTATGGACTCATTTAATGAAGCCTGGACGCTTGTATGTGATTATTGTAAGCAGAATGTAACAGAGGTTGCATACAAATCTTGGTTACAAAACATAGAGCCTTTAAAATTAGACCTTGAAGAGGGAAAGGTTCTTCTTATGGTACGGTCGGATTTTCAACGCAATATTGTAATGACTGTCTATATGAAGCTTTTAAAGGAGGCTATGAAAAATATATTCGGTACGGAGCTGGATATTGTAATAATCGTGCCTGAGGAGATAAGTAAGGAACCTCATAATACTGCCAAAACAGCAACCGATGAGGATTATGAGTTCACATTTGATACCTTCATAGTAGGTTCATCAAACAAATTTGCTCATGCCGCTTCTCTTGCAGTTGCAACAAATCCCGGCAAAGCATATAATCCCTTATTTATTTATGGAAATTCAGGTCTCGGAAAAACTCATCTGCTTTATGCAATAAGAAATGAAATACACAAGAATAATCCGGAAAAGAATATAGTGTATGTAAAGGGTGAGGATTTTACAAACGAGCTTATCGAAGCAATTATGACAAAATCAAATATTGAATTCAGGCAGAAATATCGAAAATCAGACGTGCTTCTTGTGGACGATATCCAGTTTATAGGAGGAAAGGATTCCACTCAGGAAGAATTTTTCCATACCTTCAACACTCTTTATGAAATAAAAAGTCAGATAGTACTTACTTCAGACCGTCCGCCCAAGGAAATACAAACACTTGAGGACAGACTGCGCAGCCGCTTTGAATCCGGACTTATAGCTGATATACAGCCGCCGGATTTTGAAACAAGGATAGCAATAATAAGAAGAAAGGCTGAGCTTTTAAAAATCGAGCTGCCCGACGATGTTATAGAATACATTGCAACAAGGCTTAAGTCAAATATAAGACAGCTTGAGGGAGTAGTTAAAAAGCTCAAAGCAAAAAATCAGCTTTATGGGGACAAAATAAATATAAATATTGCACAGAAAACCATTTCGGAAATATTGAACAACGATCAGCCTCCGCCGCTTACGGTCGATATAATTATTGAGGAAGTAGCGAGACACTTCGGACTTACAAGCAACGATATACGTTCATCAAAAAGAAATTCAAATATCTCAAATGCCCGTCAAATAGCGATTTATGCGGTAAGAGAGCTTATAGATATGTCAATGAATACCATAGGCGACGAATTCGGCGGAAGGGATCACTCAACCATAGTATATGCGCTAAAGCAAATTGAAAAGAACATGGACAGGGACCCAAAGCTCAAATCTACGGTCAATGATATTATCAATAATATTAAGAGGAGATAATGTTGAAAAGCTTTTAACAATTCAACATTAACAGTTGAAAGCCTGTGTTATGAAAATAAAAATAATTAACCGTTTTTTCAACACTTAACCAACATAATTCAACAAGGATGTTAAGAACGTCAAAAGAGCCAAAAATTATAAACAAAATCTCAACAAAGCTTTAACATCCAAAAACAGGCAAAGATATTAGAAAAAACCGACATAATTCCGTATATTTAACATTTCCACAGTCCCTACTATTACTTCTGAAAAATATATCTATTCTTTTAATAAATTTATCGAAGAAAGGAAGAAAACACATGAAATTTCAATGCAGCCGAAATAAACTAACCGAAGCTGTTACGAATGTTCAAAGAGCTGTATCTGTAAAGACAACAATGCCCGCACTGGAGGGAATACTTATAAAATGTGAAAACAATAAAATACACCTTTACGGATATGACCTCGAAATATGTATAACAACAGAAATAGACGCAGCTGTCATAGAAGAAGGAAGCTCGGTAATAAAAGCAAAACTTTTTTCCGATATTATAAGAAAGCTTCCCGAGGATAATGTTATTATTGAGGTCGATTCAAAAAATATAGTTTACATAAACAGCGGAAAGGTAAATTATAAAATAGTAGGGCTTCCGGCTGCCGATTACCCTGAAATTCCCGTAATAAACAGTGAAGATAATATATCCATCGACGGAGAAATTCTCGGAAGCATGATAAGACAGACAATTTACGCTGTAGCGGAAAATGATGTTAAACCTACAAATAAGGGAACCCTCTTTGAAATAGGCAGCGGAATAATAAGAATGGTATCACTCGACGGCTACCGACTTGCAATGAGAACAGAAAAAATTTCCTGCAGCACAGAAAAAACTTTCATCGTTCCCGGAAAATCTCTCATAGAAATAAACAGACTGATAACCGACAGCAATGATGAAAAAACGGAAATAATACCGGGAACAAGACATATCATGTTCAGAATCGGAAGTTACCGTGTAATATCAAGACTTATCGAGGGTGAATTTATAAATTACAGAGGCTCTATACCAAAATCACACGTAACAGAGCTGAAAATAAATACAAGAATTTTTACTGATACAATAGAGAGAATGTCACTCATGCTTACGGATAAAATGAAAAGTCCGATAAGATGTACGATAGAGAACAATGAAATAAAAACAACCTGCAATACCCCTCTCGGTCAGGCAAATGACAGTCTGAGCGTATCTATGACAGGTGAGTCCATAGAAATAGGATTCAATAACAAATTTCTACTTGACGCACTTCGTTACTGCGAAACGGATGAAATAATAATGGAGCTTACAGGCGCAACAAAAGCGATTGTAATAAAACCGACAGAGGGTGACAGCTTTCTGTTCATGCTTATGCCTATGAGGTTATCAAAATGAAAAATATTGCAATAGAGCTCAGTCCGGGTGAAGAATATATAAGACTCGACAGCACTCTTAAGCTGACAGGTTTGACAGCCACCGGGGGACAGGCTAAAATAGCTGTACAAAGCGGTAAGGTCAGTCTTAACGGTGAAATATGTACAATGCGCGGAAAAAAATTACGCAGGGGAGATACGGTAGAATTTCAAGATACTGTTATTGAGGTGTGCTGAGTGGTCGTAAAAAGTCTGAAATTGAATAATTACAGAAATCTTGAAAATACCGTATTTTATCCGACCGATGGCATAAACGTAATATACGGCTCAAATGCACAGGGAAAAACGAATCTTATAGAATGTCTGTGGCTTTTTACAGGAGGAAGATCATTTAGGGGCTCAAAGGAAAGTGAGCTTGTTGCCTTTGGAAAAAATCAGGCTGATACTGAATTGTGCTTTCAGACAAGGGAAAGAGAGCAGACAATAAAATTTGAGATACAGTCGGGAAAAAGATTTCCCATTCTTAATGATGTACCGAAAAGCAGTCTTTCTCAGATAGTCGGAAGCTTCTGTGCCGTAGTTTTTTCACCTGATCATCTCACATTAATAAAAAACGGTCCTGAGGAAAGAAGAAGCTTTATAGATGGTGCAATATGTCAGTTAAAACCGACGTATGCGTCGCTTTTGGGAAGGTATAAAAAAATATTGGGAGAGAGAAACGCATTGCTTAAGGATATTCCTCACCACAGAGAGCTTGAGGATACTCTTGATATATGGAATGAAAGATTAGCTGTGGAAGGATCGGCTATTGCCGAACAGAGAATTAAATATCTGAATGGCCTTACGGTTCCTGCAATCAAATTTTATGAGGGGATAAGCTCCGGCAGGGAAAAGCTGAGTCTTGAATATAAAATGAACTGCCATGCAAATACGGATATGAGCAGGTCGGAAATAGCGGATGCAATGCTTTTATCATTAAGGCAAAAGCAAAGTGAGGATATTTACTGCGGTTATACGACAACCGGTATGCATAGGGATGACCTTATCGTAAAGATAGATAATATGGAGGCAAGGAGCTTCGGCTCACAGGGACAGCAAAGAAGCGCAGTGCTTGCGCTTAAGCTCGCCGAAGCTGAGCAAATCGGGGAAATTAAAGGGGAAAATCCTGTGATATTGCTTGATGATGTGTTAAGCGAGCTTGACAATACCAGGAGGAATTATCTTTTGAAAAAACTCAGCGGTATGCAGATATTTATTACGTGCTGTGATTCCTTTATTGAGGGAAAAAATATTGTACGTATAGAAAACGGAAAAATAATTTCCTGAGAGGTTATGCCATGTATTTATATTTGGGCGGTGATATAACCGTCATGAACGATGATATAATAGGAATATTTGACCTTGATAATGCGAGCGTATCATATAAAACAAGGGAATTTCTGTCTGAAGCCGAAAAAAACAAAAAAGCTGTGACTCTTTCGTATGATTTACCGAAATCCTTTGTTATATGCGGCAGAAATGAGTGTGATTATAATTTATATATCTGCCAGGCAGCGCCTGCAACTTTAATAAAAAGAATGGAGCAATTCGGAAAGGAATGATTATATGGCTAAAAGACTGCTTACGGAATGTCCTTATTGTCACAGAAAGGTATCGTATTTCGGAGCGGGTATTCTGAAAACAAAAGGAGAACACGACTGTTCAGGCTGTAAATGTATATCCAACGTGGTCATACACAGAGCCTTATACGGTATAGCAGGCGGCGCTGTCGTATTATCTCTTATATTTCTTCTTACATTTTCAGCTTATATGGAGCATGATAATATATGGGGTATAATTCTTGTTCTTTCTCCGTTTTTGATTTTTTACATTTTGGCTCCTTTTTTTATAAAACTGGAGCCATGTAACGATAAGTCTGCTGTAAATAAACTGCGCAGAAAAATAGATCCCGTTCCGCCCGAAAGAAAACAGCCTGTCAAAAAGCAGGAACAGCCTATTGAATTGGATGTGGGAGATCAGTTCAGTTCAAGTTTTATGAAGGCAAAAAGCAGTATAAAATTCGGAGAGGACGGTTATTCCGAGGAATATGCAGAGGACCTTGAGCCGATAGTTGAGGTCAAGGATATTAATTCCGGAGTTGACATAGATATATCAGCAAGCGTCGGAAATGAAACAGATAATTTCCCGGGAAATGAAACAAAGGAAGAATACGTTGATGACAAAACGGATGATATATCCGCAGAGTTTCAGAGCGACGAAACGATATCCCAACAGATCAGCGGCGAAGTGGTTCCTTCCGCATACGAAGCACAGGATTCAACAGAGACTCCGGAAAAAGTTGAAAACTCGGCAACACCTAAAGGAAACGAGGTGTCCTTCATATTCGGAAGAATAAATGACGACGACGATATATAGGGGAGTGGGTAATGTTGTTAAGGCTTCCGGTATGTCCTCATTGTCACGCTGTTTACAGCTATGCGGAGGTTTCCGCAATGAAGCAGGAGGAAAGATTTTGCTATCACTGCAAAAAAAAATACAAGGTAATTAAAACAAAAGGCAAAGTAATACTTATGTCTTTCGTGTGTATAATTCTTATATGTATTAATTTACTTTTATTTACAATCAACGAAGATATAAATATAATTGTACTTGCATTATTAAATCTGTCGGTAATTACGGCCGCCGTGCTTATTCTTCCGCTGACGGTAAGATTTAAGGCGGAAAAAATCAGAAAAGCCGAAAAAAGAAGATTGAAAAATAAACAGTAAGCTAATAATTTATTTCCTGATGGGTAAAGGAGTTAAATATGGAAAATAATGAAATTTCTCAAACCACGCAAAATTACGGAGCTGCCGAAATACAGGTTCTTGAGGGACTTGAGGCGGTAAGAAAAAGACCGGGTATGTATATCGGTTCAACAGGTCCGAGAGGACTTCATCATCTTGTTTATGAAATAGTGGATAACTCCATTGATGAAGCACTTGCGGGTTATTGTAAAAAAATAAAGGTCGAGATCCTGCCGGGAGACGTTATAAGAGTCAGTGACGACGGCAGAGGTATTCCTGTGGGAATACAGCCGAAGTTAGGTATTCCTGCGGTAACGGTTGTTTTTACGGTCCTTCATGCCGGAGGAAAATTCGGCGGCGGAGGATATAAGGTTGCAGGAGGACTGCATGGTGTCGGAGCCTCTGTCGTAAATGCATTGTCCGAATGGACGGAGGTTGAGGTATATGACGGAGAGAAGATATACCGTCAGCGATTTGAAAGAGGAAATACCGTGACCGATCTCGAGGTGGTGGGAGAAAGCGAAAGGAAGGGTACAGTCGTTACCTTCAAGGCAGATCCCGAAATATTTACCGAAACCACAGTTTATGATTATGAAGTACTTTCCGTAAGACTGAG
>CANRDH010000049.1 GCA_947629295.1 uncultured Clostridia bacterium | reverse complement strand
GTCTTGCCTACACTGCAAAATATCAACCTGAAGAAAACGGAAAAAAATTAAATATACTTATTGAGATTATGGTTACATCTCATGATGATGACGATAATATAATTCACGGAGAGATTCTTGACGGTGCGAAAATAAGTATAAAGAGCAACAATTATATAGCTGCATCGGCTGACGAGATAATAACAAGCTATGATAATATGAAGGGTGAAAATCTATATAAATACAACAAAATACAGAAGGAACAGTCAAAAAACTTTTCCTATGATATTTTCACAAACAGCTACAGCTATACCGATGTATATTACAACGGCGAAACCTTCGATCATGTCAAGGGCAGGGTAAAGAAAGTCAATCTGCCGTTTGAAATTGATTTCACCTACAAGTGCAGCAGAGAGGATGAAGTCATAAAGCTTGACGATAAGCTGACAACTTCTTTAATGGGAGAAAACACCGTTGACGGCAAAATGGTAATATCGCCGTTTAATGTTTATATCTGGGCAAAGAAAACTACCGAAAGTCCTAATGAGAATAAGATTGATTTACTTAAATCCTATGTAATCATGAAAGACGGAACAAAATATTATCTCACAGGCAATGGCGAAGAGTATACTGATAAAAATATTGAAAAAGTCTTCCAATATTCCTTATTTGATGACAGTAATGATCTTGCCAATTTTCGCACAAAAGCAAATATCTTTATAGAGAAGAAAGAAATTGAAAAAATAGTAATCAGTGGAACAACTGTTTACACAAATGATTAATTTTTAATAAGTCCACAAATTTCGCACCCGACCTCACATATTCAAGGTCGGGTGCAATTTCCATAATGATGTTCAACAATGTTTCATGTGAAACATAGAATGGTCATGCAGTCAATTGACAATTAATTTAAAATAATTGGGATAAATTGCTGTATAAATATTAGAATTCATTTATAAGTATTTTATTTACTACTGTACAACTTGGTGTTTTTGTTTTATAATTATTAAGGTCGGCTTTGTTTATACAATAAAGACCGATCCATATTTTTATATTGGAGTTAGTTTGAAATGAAATTTATTGCAGGAGAATTTGATGTTGCCGTTATAGGTGCAGGTCATGCCGGAATAGAAGCCGCCCTCGCTTCGGCAAGACTTGGATGTAAAACTGTCGTGTTTACAATAAACATGGATGCCGTCGGCAACTGCCCTTGCAACCCGTCAATAGGCGGTACGGCTAAGGGACATCTTGTGCGTGAAATAGACGCTCTCGGCGGAGAAATGGGTAAGGCGGCGGATGCTTGCTTCCTCCAAAGCAGAATGTTGAACAGGGGAAAGGGTCCGGCTGTACATTCACTTCGTGCACAGATAGACAGACGTGCATACAGCACAAGAATGAAGCATACACTTGAGCTTCAGGAAAATCTGGAGCTTCGTCAGGCGGAAATAACAGACCTTGAAAAATCAGAGGACGGAACATGGCTCCTTACAACAAGATTGGAGGCTCAGTATAAAGCTAAAGCTGTTATTCTTGCAACGGGTACATACCTCGGAGGAAAAATTTATGTAGGTGATGTATCGTATAAAAGCGGACCTGACGGTATGTTTCCCGCTGAATTTCTCCCCGATTCCCTTGAAAAGCTCGGTATGGAAATACGCAGATTTAAAACGGGTACTCCGGCAAGAGTACTTCGCTCAAGTATTGACTTCTCGGACCTTGAAGAACAATGCGGTGACGACCCGGTTGTACCCTTTTCCTATGATACAACAGAGCCGGGTGAAAATAAGGTAAAGTGTTATGTCAGCAGAACGAACGATAGAACTAAAAAGATTATACTCGATAATATCAGCCGTTCACCTATGTACAGTGGAAAAATAGAGGGAATAGGTCCACGCTATTGCCCGAGTATTGAGGATAAGATAGTAAGATTTTCGGATAAGGAAAGTCATCAGCTTTTCATTGAACCGTGCGGTCTTGATACAGAGGAAATGTATATTCAGGGAATGTCCTCCTCACTTCCCGAGGATGTTCAGATTGATTTTTACCATACCATAAAGGGTCTTGAGAACTGTGTTATAATGCGTCCGGCTTATGCGATAGAATATTTCTGTGCCGATCCCATACAGATGAACAGGACTCTGGAATTCCGTGATTTTCCGGGACTGTACGGTGCGGGACAGTTTAACGGAAGCTCAGGCTATGAGGAAGCCGCCGCACAGGGAATAGTTGCAGGAATCAATGCCTCACTTAAGATACAGGGAAAAGAGCCCATGGTACTGGACAGGGCAAGCTCATATATCGGTACTCTTATAGATGACCTTGTTACAAAGGGCTGTCATGACCCATACAGAATGATGACATCAAGAAGCGAGTACAGACTTATACTTCGTCAGGATAATGCCGATACAAGACTTACGCCCATAGGCAGAAAAGTAGGACTTATAAGCGATGAGCGGTGGGAGAGGTTCCAAAAAAAGCAGGAACTAATTAAAGATGAGCTTGAGAGAGTAAAGACGATTGTATTGCCGCCGAGTGATGAGCTCAATGCGATTTTACGCAGTCATAATACTTCGGAGGTAACAACGGGTATTAGGCTTATAGATCTTCTGAAAAGACCGGAGTTGAATTATGAAATTCTGAGTTCCGTTGACCCGGATTCAAGGGAGCTTGAACCTAATGTCCGTGAGCAGGTTGAAATTGAAATAAAATACGAGGGATATATAAAACGTCAGCTTATGATAATTGAGCAGATAAGAAAGCTTGAAGATAAGATACTTCCGGAGGATATAGATTACGCAAGTATAGATGGATTGAGGCTTGAAGCAAGAGAAAAGCTCAGTAAGATAAGACCGGAGAGTATAGGTCAGGCAAGCAGGATATCAGGAGTAAGTCCGGCTGATATATCCGTGCTTGTAATATATCTGTCTACGCTTAAGAATAACAGATAGCCGCTTTAAGTAATTTCAGGCGTAATTATATATTTTTATTTAATGAATATGGTAAATGGGAATTGAGGTCTGATAATGATATCTTCTATATTAAAAAAATGGAGCAGAGAAAACGACATTGAAATAAATTCCGCACAGCTTCTGGCTTTTGAAAAATATGCTGTCTTACTGAAGGAATGGAATGAAAAAATGAATCTTACCGCTATAACAGACGATGAGGGAATTGCGGTAAAGCATTTCATTGACAGTATATCCCTGCTCAAATTTGAGGATATAAAGGGTAAGATAATAGATATCGGAACGGGAGCGGGATTTCCTGGAATACCGCTTAAGATAATGCGTCCGCAGATCGAGCTGACACTGCTTGACAGTCTTAATAAAAGGCTGATATTTCTTGACGAGGTTTGCAGACAGCTTTCGGTAGATGCAGAGCTTTTGCATAGCCGTGCAGAGGAGGCGGCGCTTAAAGCTGAGTACAGAGAAAAATATGATATAGCCGTATCCCGTGCGGTCGCCAATTTGCCGGCACTTTGCGAATATTGTATTCCTTATGTAAAATGCGGCGGAAGTTTTATTTCCATGAAAGGTCCTGACGGTGAAAATGAACTTATCACCGCAGAAAATGCAATAAATCTGTTAGGCGGAGTTATGGAAAAGGTACACACACTAACCTTACCCGATGGCAGTGAGAGAACTGTAATATTTATAAACAAGCTGAATAATACCCAAAAAAAATACCCCAGACGAGGACAAAAAATAAACAAAAATCCCCTTTGAAATTTACTATGTTATGCCCGAATAGATATGCTATAATTTTTAACATGAAAAGACAACTTTGGTTGATTGTAATGCCGTCAGGGGAATGTTATAATCTTATTACAAACGAAAGTTGATCAGTTTATGGTTACAAAGCTCAAGTAACAATACTGTATTATTGTTACCGACAATTATTTTAGGTAATGTTATAATCTCATTACAGATAAGGGTGTCAGGTTTATGAATGTAAAACTTAAGGAAATGCGTCAGTTGGCAAAGCTTACACAGGAACAGCTTGCTGAAAAAATGAACGTTTCAAGACAGTCCGTGGCAAAATGGGAAAACGGGGAAAGTATTCCCGATATAGCAAAATGCTGCGAGCTTGCCAAAATATTTGATATGGAAATTGAGGACATAGCCTCAATGTTTATTCAAAACTATGATACCGGATTGCCTCACCCGAAGAATAGATATTTATTTGGGGTAAGCAGAATAGTTGATAATAAAATCATACTGCCCGAAGAGGCTCTTAATGTTTTTGAGCTAAAAAATGGCGACGACCTTATCGTATTGGGAGATATAACACAGGGTATAGCACTCCTGCCGAAAAAGGGATATAACGATTTTATTTCGCTCGTCAATAATTTTGATGTTCTTGGAGAGGAAAAAAATGAAAACGGCAATTAAGATAAATGACCTAACAAAGAAATTCGGAGATAAAACTGCTGTTGATAAAATTAACCTCGAAATATATGAGGGCGAGCTTTTCGGTCTGCTCGGTATAAACGGTGCAGGAAAAACAACGACCATACGTATGCTGACAGGTCTTTCGGCTGTTACGGACGGTGAGGCGGAAATACTCGGACACAGCATTAAAACCGATTTGCAGGAAATAAAGCCTCTGATAAATATTTCAACACAGGAAACAGCAGTTGCGGGTAACCTTACAGTCAAAGAAAACCTTGAACTTACAGCGAATATTTACGGTATGGATAAGTCGAATATTAAAGAAAGTATGGAAAAGATAATATCATCATTGGAGCTTGACGAGGTAATAAACCAAAAAGCAAAAACTCTTTCGGGAGGCTGGCAAAGACGGTTAAGTATTGCAATGGCTCTTATTACAGATCCTCGAATTGTTTTCCTTGACGAGCCTACACTCGGTCTTGATGTTATTGCAAGACGTGAGCTTTGGAAAGTGGTGGAAAATCTTAAGGGAAAGGTGACGATTATTCTAACAACTCACTACCTTGAAGAAGCGGAGGCATTATGCGACAGGATAGCAGTTATGGCAAAGGGAAAGATAAAAGCACTCGGAACATCTGAGGAGCTTAAAAAATCCGTGGGTAAGGATAATATCGAGGACGCGTTTGTTGAAATAGTCGGGGGTGAGCAGTAATGAGGGCAATAGCTTTTACATCAAGAAATATAAAAGAACTTCTGCGTGACCCGATAAGCTATGTGTTTTGTCTGGGACTTCCGATTGTCATGCTCATTGTAATGAGCATGGTAAACGATTCCATACCCGCTGCTCCGGGTACGCCGAAAATATTTAACATAGAAAAGCTTACTCCTGCAATGTCGGTTTTTGCACTTACATTTATAATGCTGTTTGCCTGTATAAGAGTATCCGGCGACAAATCTTCTGCATTTCTTACGAGATTATATGCTTCTCCGATGAAAAGCAGGGATTATATAATCGGCTATACACTTCCGTTTGGTATTATAGCCCTGTTTCAGATAGTAATAACATATGCAAGCGGAGAAATAATTGCTTTGATAAACGGCGAAAGCTTTAATATTATAAATGCACTTTTGTCTGTTCCGCTTTTGATTCCCTCTGTAATACTTTTTATAGGAATAGGAATAATATTCGGGACAATATTAAATGCAAATGCCGCACCCGGAGTATGCTCAGCTGTAATTACGGCAACGGCAATACTCGGAGGAATATGGATGGACATTGACGCTATGGGCGGAGCATGGAAAACTGTATGCGGCTGTCTGCCGTTTTACCATAATGTAAAATATGCAAGATATGCACTTGAGGGAAATTTTACCGATATGTTGACTCCCTTCCTGATATGCTTGGTATTTGCGGTACTGTTTTTTGTTATTGCCGTTTTTGTCTTTTCAATGAAAATGAAGTCGGACAAGAAATAAAAATTCTTTAAAAATAAATTAGAAAAAGTTTTCAACACCCTTTCCTCGGGATGTTGAAAACTTTATTTTTTCCTTCGGAAAATACTTTTTCTTGGGTTATCCTAAAAGCCGATCAAAAGGGAGGTTTTTGTTATTTTTCTTTTGGTAAAAAACAGTCGTGCAAAAACCGTGCAAAAGCACTTTAAATTGTTGAAAACTCAAGAAATTTAATCACAATATAAATTTTAACGGTAATGACACTGTTTTACAAAATTCCCTTGATGTACTGTGTTAATATTAACATAAGGAAAGGGAGTGGTGGATTTGTTGTTGAATATCGGCGGAGGCAAAAGAGTATGCGAAATACCCATTGTTCAGATAAGACCGTGCAGAATGCAGTCAAGAAAAAAGTTTTCCAATGAAAAGCTGAGAGAGCTTGCTTTGAGTATAAAACAAAACGGTATTCTTCAGCCGATAACAGTCCGCAAAGTAAGCTCACTGGAATATGAGCTCATATCGGGAGAGAGAAGACTGAGAGCCGCGGTTATGTGCGGGAATAAAAAAATACCCTGTATTGTGCTTGATTGCTCGGATAAGCAAGCAGGAATATATTCACTCATAGAAAATCTGCAAAGATGTGATTTGAATTTTTTTGAAGAAGCAGAGGGAATCGAAAGACTGATGAAGGAATACGGTTTGACAAAGACCGACGCTGCCAGAAAGCTCGGGAAAAAACAGTCTACAATTTCAAATAAGCTTAGAATACTTAAGCTTAACGATGATGAAAAGGAAATAATCCTGAAATATAATCTTACTGAAAGACACGCAAGGGCGCTTCTCAAAATAGAGGACCCTGTTTTGCGCAGAATGATTCTCAGCGAAATAATTGAGGAGGGTATGAATGTCAGCGGGGCAGAAAGACATATTGATGAGGTTCTGCGGCAAAAGAGCGAGGATAGGCAGAAGACTCAGAAAAAGAGACTGGTAATAAAAAATATCAAAATATTTGAAAATACGATAAACAAGGCTGTTGATACGATGCGTTCGTCAGGAATTGACGCTGTTACAAAGCAGACAGAAACGGATGAGTTTATAGAAATTACTGTGCGAATACCTAAATCAAATAAAAATTCCGCAGAAGACAGTAAAAAAAATCTGACAGCTTAAAAAGTGTACAAGTGAAAATTTTCATTTCCCCTAAACATAGCACAAGGAGTCGGGCAAAGAGCCCGGCTTTTTGTGTTTTCAAAAAAAATATATTTAATTGTATATAACTATTTAAAATCGGTTAAAAATTTGATATAATAGGAATACAGTGTTTCACATGAAACAATTAAAATGTTATCGGCTGCGGCTTTAAGCTGCCGGGAGGAATGGAAATTGGGGAAAATTATAGCAATTACTAATCAGAAGGGCGGAGTGGGAAAAACTACTACGGCTGTTAATCTCAGCGCGGGTATAGGAAAGCTTGGGAAAAAATGTCTTTTGGCGGATGTTGACCCGCAGGGCAATGCTACAAGCGGAGTGGGCGTTGATAAACGCTCAATAAAATATTCCGCATATAATATCATGATCGACGGAATAAAAGCGGAGGATGGTATATTACATACGCAATATGAAAATCTTGATATACTTCCGTCAAGCATCGAGCTTGCCGCTGCGGATATAGAGCTTGCGGATACGGAGAAAAGAGAATCCAGACTTAAAAATGCCCTTGCGCTTATAAAGGGTAATTATGACTTCATTATTATTGACTGCCCTCCCTCACTCGGACTTATTACAACAAATGCACTTTGTGCGGCGGATACCATACTTGTACCTATACAGCCCGAATATTATGCACTTGAGGGCCTTTCGCAGCTTATGAACAGTGTACGCATAATAAAAAGAAGATTTAATTCCTACCTTGATATTGAGGGTGTTTTGCTTACCATGTATGACGGTAGACTTAATCTTACGCAGCAGGTCGTTCATGAGGTAAAGAAGTTTTTTCCGAGAAAGGTTTTTTCTTCGGTTATACCGAGAGGTGTAAGGCTGTCGGAGGCACCGAGCTTCGGTATGCCAATAATGTATTTTGATAAAAACTGCAAGGGATCGTCCTCCTATATGGAGCTTGCAGAAGAAATAATTAATAACAATAAATAAGAGGTGAGGTTGATGGCTCCGAAAAGAGGAGGTCTCGGAAAGGGACTGGATTTGATATTTATGGAAAATGAAACGGGGGACAGCGGTGGTGCTGTTACACTTAAAATAAGCGATATTGAGCCTAACAGAGAACAGCCAAGACATGATTTTGACGAGGAAGCGCTCGGCGAGCTTGCCGACTCAATAGCGCAGCACGGTATTCTTCAGCCGCTGCTTGTACGTCCGCTGCCGGACGGAGGATATCAGCTTGTAGCGGGCGAGCGAAGATGGAGAGCAGGCAGAATGGCAGGACTTACTGAGGTTCCTGTTATAATCCGTGAAATGACGGATGCAGAAATGATGCAGATATCAATGATAGAAAATCTTCAAAGGGAAAATCTTACCCCTGTTGAAGAGGCTCTCGGATACAGAGTTCTTTCGGAGGAATACGGTCTGACTCAGGAGGAAATTTCAAAAACAGTAGGAAAAAGCCGTCCGGTTATAGCTAATGCAATGAGATTGCTCAGGCTCCCGCAGGCTGTTCTTGATATGGTGTCAAACGGAGAAATCTCCGCAGGTCATGCGAGGGCGTTGTTGGCTTTTGAGAATGAGGAGCTTCTTATAAAAACCGCAGAAATGATAAAAACCAATGATCTGACTGTGCGTGATATAGAAAAGCTTACAAAAAAAGCAAACGAGGAGCAAAAGACCGTTACTCCAAAAAGTACGGGAAGAAAATCATTCTATGATGAGGTGGAGCTTGCACTTAACGAGCATCTCAGCCGAAAGGTAAAAGTAAAAAACGGCAAGGACGGAAAAAGCGGTACTCTTGAAATAGAATTTTACAGCGAGGATGACCTTGCACAGCTTGCCAAGCTTTTTGACAGGGAATAATTAGGATGATCATTTGTGTAAGCGTTGACAGTGGATTTATCAGGGTGTATAATTAATTCGGCAATCCGGAAGAAAGACGGATAAGAAAATCAGATATTTTTCAAAGGAGAAATGAAAATGATAGATATAAGGCTTATAAGAGATAATCCCGATGAGGTTAAGGAGAAAATTAAAAAGAGAGAAATGGATCTTGACGGTATCGTTGATGAAATAAGAGAGATCGACTCAAAGAAAAGAGAGCAGCTCGGCAGGGTTGAGGCTATGAAGGCGGAGCAGAATGCTGCAAGCAAGCAGATACCTCAGATTAAAAAGGCAGGCGGAGATGCATCGGAGATTATGGCTAAGATGAAGGAGCTTGTCGCTGAAATCAAGGAGGGCGATAAGGCTGTTGCGGAGCTTGAGGAAAAGCAGAAAACACTTCTTCTTTCACTTCCGAATCTTCCCGATGATGATGTTGCCGCAGGCGGCAAGGAGCAGAATGAACCTTTGCATTACTACGGGGAAAAGCCGCAGTTTGATTTTGAAATGAAAAATCATGTTGAGCTTTGCGAAAACCTCGGTCTTATTGATTATGAAAGAGGTGCAAAGATTGCAGGTGCCGGAAGCTGGCTTTACAGGGGATGGGGTTCAAGGCTTGAATGGGCATTGCTTAATTTCTTTATAAGCGAGCATATCAAGGATGGCTATGAATTTATACTTCCCCCGCATATGTTGGGCTATCAGTGCGGCTATGTTGCAGGACAATTTCCGAAATTTGAGGACGAGGTATATTGGATTGCAAACTCAACAAGTAATGATAAAAAATTTATGCTCCCGACTGCCGAAACAGCACTTGTCAATATTCACAG
>CANRDH010000048.1 GCA_947629295.1 uncultured Clostridia bacterium | reverse complement strand
AAGTCAGCCTGCGGCTGACCGGCAATTCATCCCACCACTTTAGAAGCGGGGGACTTCTTGCCTATTTAGGTTAAAAATCAGTAAAAATGTGCAATAACTTTAAGCACACAAACAAGTATGCTCCGATATCTCATGCGGTACTGTATGCAGTATCAACAGCCAAAATCAGTGATATGTTAAATAGTTATTATCAAAACCACATCTTCTAAAATAATTGTTTTTATTGCCGCCGCTCCGAAAATCCGGAACGGCGGCGCTGTGCTGTTAAAACGGATCTATTTAAAATCGAATAAAGATATACTTAAAATAAAATAATATAAATAATACAGTGCAAAACCTCCAAGAATCAATAATATAATTTCCTTAAGCAATACCCTTATCCATGACCTGCCAAAATAACCCCTGATTATCCATAAACCCCCGCTCGAGCCTTTTCTTGAATTACATTTAAGACAGCTTGCCGCAAGGTTACGGACATCATTGACCGTCTTTATCCCACGAACCGTCAACATCCTTTTATGCCTTGCAGAACGGTTTGCAAGAGCTACGGGTATGATATGGTCAACAGTTGTTTTATGCTTATTCAAAATACGACCGCAATAGGCACAGAAATAATATTTACATCCGCCAAAGATCCCCTTATTGTGCTTAAAAAAATTCGCCCGATATGTAGAGCTGCGCTCCATGCTGTCATCGCTGAGAACACATCTGAGAAATCTGCGGCGGCAATATTTTTTTATTCTCTTTATTCCCCCTTTGTCGTCATCATCATAATGCTTACGATAATATTTTCCGCTTTCATCCTTTTGAAAATGAAAATTCATTTCCTTTAACTTTCTTCCATAAATGATCCTTCTCACAAGACCTGCATATATTTTAACTTTCATATCTATCCCCATCTTTTATATTACATATATTTTATCACATCCCACAAAATAATAAAATACCTGTTTTTTTATATGTACAATAAAACACATAAAAATAAAGCCCTGCGACCGTATAATAACCGCAGAGCATTTATTTTATTTAAACTCAATTATCTCTTTACATTGAAAGCATTGATTCCCGGATATACTGCTGCTTCACCGAGCTCCTCCTCAATTCTGAGAAGCTGATTGTACTTAGCAACTCTTTCGGATCTTGACGGAGCACCCGTCTTGATCTGGCAAGTGTTAAGAGCAACTGCAAGGTCAGCGATTGTCGTATCAGCTGTTTCACCCGAACGGTGTGAGGAAATAGCTGTGTAGCCTGCCTTGTGAGCCATCTTAATAGCCTCGAGTGTTTCAGATACGGAACCTATCTGGTTGAGCTTGATAAGAATGGAGTTGCCTGCACCCATGGAAATGCCCTTTGCAAGTCTTTCAGTATTGGTAACAAAGAGGTCGTCGCCAACGAGCTGAACCTTGCCGCCGAGCTTAGCGGTCATCTTCTGCCAGCCTTCCCAGTCCTCTTCATCAAGACCGTCCTCAATGGAGATAATCGGATATTTCTCAACAAGGCTTGCCCAGTGCTCGATAAGCTCATCAGATGTGAAGTCTTTTCCGGACTTCGGCTGATGATAGAAGCCCTTGCCCTTTTCGCTCTTCCACTCTGAAGAAGCAGCGTCCATGGCAATCATGAAGTCCTTGCCGGGCTCAAAGCCTGCTTTCTTGATAGCCTCAAGAATCTTTTCAATTGCTTCCTCGTCGCTCTTGAGGTTGTTGGGAGCATAGCCGCCCTCGTCGCCTACTGCCGTAACGTCGCCCATTTCCTTGATAAGCTTCTTAAGTGTATGGAACACCTCTGCACACCATCTGAGAGCTTCCTTGAAGGAAGGAGCTCCTACAGGCATAATCATAAATTCCTGTGTATCAACAGCACTGTCAGCGTGTGCGCCGCCGTTGAGGATGTTCATCATCGGAACGGGGAGCTTTGTTCCCTGTACGCCGCCGAGGAATCTGTAAAGCGGAATCTCATAGCTGTTGGCTGCTGCTCTTGCTGCTGCAATAGAAACTGCAAGAATAGCGTTTGCACCAAGGTTTGACTTATCCTTTGTGCCGTCAGCCTTGATCATAGCTGCATCTACAGCATATGTATCGGCAGCGTCAAGACCAACAAGAACATCATTGATAGTTGTGTTGATATTCTCAACAGCCTTCTGAACGCCCTTGCCGAGGTATCTTGCCTCGCCGTCACGAAGCTCGAGAGCCTCAAATTCACCTGTTGATGCGCCGCTCGGAGCCGTGCCTCTTCCTACTGTACCGTCAACGAGATAAACCTCAGCCTCAACTGTCGGGTTTCCTCTTGAGTCAAGGATTTCTCTTCCGATAACCTTTTCAATTTCTGTAAATTTTGCCATTGGTATCTTCTCCTTTATTTAAGAAAATATATTACAGCACAATCCGTACAGGAAAGCACTATATGACGTTTAGAACTTCCGTAATCTGGAAGAAAAATACATCATAGTAAATATAACATAATTTACGGAAAATTTCAATATATAAAATGTTTATTTTATATATGTGTATAACTTTTACACAAACCGATATGTGCAGCTATCCGACGCATATATGCTTGACAAAGTATAGGGTATTAAGTATAATAATTTCAATTCGGAGCAAAAAAGAAAGGGGTAAAACATATGGATCTTTCCGGCATAAGCAAGCGACTTTCTTATCTTTTAAGACACAGCACATCCCCTCAATATATAAATCTTAACGGAGTATGGCAGGCTGAATATGTAGCACCGGAATATTTTACCGTAAAGTATATAGACTGAGTACCCGTACCAAACAAGATTATGAAATGCGGAAACCCGGATTTGACGGATTTCCGCATTAATACTATTCACTCATTATCTTTACGGCCTGTAAGCATATCTGAGCGTGTTTCCAGAAGTTTTCCGTATTTATTCCCTCATCGGCATCATGTATACGTGTTTCATCCCCCGGAAAAGCGGGCCCGAATGCCACTCCCCTGTTGCTCAGGGTTCTTGCGTAGGTTCCGCCGCCTGTGGAATAAAGCTCAGGCTTAACACCCATAATACTTTCATACGCATCCGAAAGAATTGATATGATCGGACAATCACTGTCTACGGAAAGCGGCGGCTCGTGATTCATAAGCTTAACCCGCAAGCCTTCGGCTTCCGCACGTTTTTTTATTTTATCGAAAATCATATCACTGTCTGCCGACACCGGGTATCTTATATCTATAAGTGCCCGGCTTATATTTTCTCCAATATCTACCCTGCCGAGATTTAATGTCAGCGCTCCGCTCTCATTATCCGAGCAGGCTATTCCCATTGACGCTCCGTCTGTTTCCGTGCCTATTGCATTATCTATAAAGCCGCAAAGACTCCCGAGAACGGATTCACCGAAATTATCTGCAAGTATCCGTATAAGATGAGCAGCAGAATTAAGTCCCTGTTTCGGAACAGACGCATGAGCTGCTCTGCCCTTCGCAAATATAATCAGACCGTCCATCGTATAGATAAAATCATATTCCCCCGGCTTTGCATCGGCAAAACGTCTAAGGCGGTTATCCTCTGATTCCGTGCAGTCCACAAGTGCATATGCCTTTGCCGGAACTGCATTCACAGCCCCTCCCGACTGAAACTCTGTGAGAATCGTACCGTCATGCATTGCGGAGGATATTTCCAGCTGCATTATTCCCTTTTCGCATACGCATATTCCGTAATCGGAATCGGGTGTAAATGCCATTGTCGGAGCTTCCTCCTCTGAAAAATATGTTTCCATATCATTCATTCCGATTTCCTCGGCAGCACCGAAAATAACCCTTATTTTTCTTTTCGGCATGATGCCGCTGTCCTTCAAAGCTTTAAGACAATACAGAGCTATTATTGCCGGCCCTTTATCGTCAACAACTCCCCTGCCGTATAATCTCCCGTCCTTTTCGGTCAATATAAACGGCTCTGTTCCCCAGCCGTCACCTGCCGGAACAACATCTACATGAGCAAGAATCGCAGCAATTTCCTCCCCGGAACCGTATTCCGCATGACCTGCGACCCTGCCTGTCTTTTTAACGGCAAAGCCCATTTCCTTTGCTCTGCCTAAAATATAATCAAGAGCCCTCTCGGTTTCCGTTTTATCCTCACACGAAACGGATCTAATTGCGATAAGTTCACTTAAATCATGTAATATATCCTCTTTGTATTCAATTATCCTATTGCCGAATTCCATACGCTACACCCTCACTCTTTATCTTTTACCGAGGCTTCCTCCTTTTTGTCTATAACGGTCTTGTCAATAATATATCTCGGCCGTGCCTTAACCTCGCTGTATATCTTTCCGACATAGGTTCCCACTATACCTATACAAAACATCTGAAGTCCGCCGAGGAACCATATCGAACACATCTCGGACGCCCACCCTGCAACACTGCTGCCCATAAAGAAGGAAACCAAAGCATATATTAAAAATATTACGCTGAGTGTACAGCTTATTATTCCCAAATTGGAAATTATTTTTAGCGGCTTGACGCTGAATGAGGTTATACCGTCCACCGCAAAGCGCAGCATTTTTTTAAGGGGGTATTTTGATTCACCTGCAAAGCGCTCGTTTCTCTCATAATATACATAATCGCTTCTGAATCCGATCAGCGGGACGATACCTCTGAGAAACAAATTTACCTCCTTATATTCCGAGAGTGTCTCAAGCGCTCTTTTTCCCATAAGTCGGTAATCGGCATGGTTATATACTATATCAACACCCAATGCTTTCATAAATTTATAGTAAAACTGTGCCGTTCCCCTTTTGAAAGCAGTATCCTTTTCCCTGTTGCTCCTGACTCCGTAGACTACCTCGCAGCCCTCTTTATATTTATCAACAAACTGATCCAATACCTCTATATCGTCCTGTAAATCCGCGTCAAGTGAAATTGCACAGTCACATCTATTTTTAGCTGTCATAAGACCCGCAAGCAGAGCATTCTGATGTCCCTTATTTCTGCTGAGCTTTATACCGCCCACGTACTTATTGTCGATCATAAACTGCTCAATAAGCTCCCATGTTCTGTCCTTACTGCCATCGTCAACAAAAAGCATACGGCTGTCACCGCTTACCTTTCCGCTTGCTACAAGACTGTCAAGCTTTACCGTCAATCTTTTAACTGTTTCGGGCAGAACTTCCTCCTCATTATAACAAGGTATTACCAAATATAGTATAGACATATTTCTCCACCTTTATAAATCAAGTATCATATTATTTCCGTAAATTTGTAAAACTACTACATTAATTATATCAAATTACACATTTATGTCAATAAGTGCAAGGTAAGAATACGCAAAGACCCCACTCCGAAAAAAATTCCGGAGTGGGTTAATTCTATTGCCCGTCTTTTTCTTCATTGACATCCTTGACTTTTTCATCATTTTTTTCAGATGTAATCGGTATCCTTTTGGTACTGTCCCCGGACTCTTCTCTGTATTCGTTAATTATTACATCCTCGCAGCTGTCATCGGGAGTGCTTACATCATCCTCATAATAATTCATATATATTTTCCTGCGTTTCTTAGGCACCTTCCAGAAAATAAGATATACCACAAGAAGTACTGCACCCACGCCCGTTACCGCAGCGCCCGCATAAAGCCCCGGGGTTGTATACGTAAATACAATTTCAGATGTCATATTTGCCGGCACACGAACAGCCATAAAACCAACATTCACCTTTTCTATCTCAACCGGCTTACCGTTTACCGAAGCGCTCCAGCCGCTTTCATATGGTACGCTGAAAAATACAAGTTCGTCGGAATTTCCCGCCGTGAACTGAGCGGTAAAGCTGTTGTTATTAAATTCAACATTCGAGCAGGTCAACTGACGGCGTGCTTCGCAATCAGAGAAATAATCCTCCTCCTCATAACTGAAAGTAGTCATATTCTGATGATGCTTCAATATATCCTTATATTTTTCCGCCTGCTCATCCGTCAGAACCATAGCCTTGAGCAAAAGAAGATGTCTGTTATCCTCGCCCACAATTTCATACTCATCCTCTGTTATATACTCATCGTAGGTAAAGCCATACGGTATATAATAATTATTCACGTATACGTTGTATTTATTTTTGCCCATAAGAAATTCCCAACCGGGCATTTCCGTGGTTTTAAGACCGTTGACAAAATTCTTGCTGTCACCCGTATAATCAAAAAGGTATTTTACCGAAAGCAGGCTTCTTATGCCGTATACATCCTTGTCGGGTCTTGAACCCACGCTTCTTTCAACGCCTATGGATTTATAAAAATCCATGACCGAACCCGGTACTATACTGTGGAAAGCCTGAATCGTAGGAATCTGCCAATACATACCCATATTGTCCATAGGCTCGTAAAAGTCCGAGCGTACACTGTGTATGTCCTTAAGCTCCTCATCAAACACTCCCTTGTTGCCTATTACATATCCCGAAATGAAATCATACTTATAATTTGAATTAATGACGCCTGTACCTACAAGCAGGTTTCCGTATCCGACTATCATCACCGAAAGTGCAACAGCGGTCGCCCTTATAAATATTTTACGCTTCTTTCTGAAAACAAGCAGTATGACAAGCGCCGTAAGTCCAATAAATGCCACGGCGACCCATCCCCAGAAACGGTCGGGGTATTTTTCAAGACCGAAGGTTTGCTCGGCATTTTTATCAGTGGGAGAATTTACGGGCATAAGACCAATAAGCGCTGTAATTGCCGCAGTAATAGCAAAAGTTCTTATAAGTGCAGGTCTGAAATTTGTTTCATCATGATCAAGACATATCACCGTTGCCATGGAAAGCATCAGCGTAAGCATATAAAACCATCTTGCATAATACGTTGCGTTAAATAACTGGAAGGAGCAATTCAGTATCGGTACAAGTGCCATTATGAACAAAATAGGAATAAGCTTGCGAAGCCATTTGTGAGTTTCAAGCTTGTAAAAGGCAAAAACTCCGACCATACTGAACAAAGGAAGCCAACCCGCAACGCTTCCCCACTTTGCATTGGAATCGGGTGTGAAATTTGCATATGCGGGCATATCCGGCGGGAAGAAAAAAGAAAGTATGATATGCAGATACCTTTGCTCACTTGAGTAAGCCAACGCTCCCCAACCATGGGGGAAATTATCAAGCCGGGAATTTTGAATTACTGCATCAATTGAAGGCACAAGTATTATCCCCGCAAGGATAAATCCGATTATAACCTCTGTGGCAAAACGGAAAAACTGACTCAGCTTCATTTTATAGCTTCCCGTCGCCATACGGAACGCCCAATAAATCAGTATGAATACAACCTGTCCGGCAAAGAAATAATAATTTACCATAGCTGCACCGAATACG
Source organism: uncultured Clostridia bacterium (assembly GCA_947629295.1). Taxonomy (GTDB): domain Bacteria; phylum Bacillota; class Clostridia; order Oscillospirales; family Acutalibacteraceae; genus UBA1213. The sequence continues at coordinate 2,455 of CANRDH010000048.1, read as the reverse complement.
GACAGCAGCAAAAGACCCTTTTTGTTATCGTATATAAACGAATCTATTGCTGCAAGCATAAGCGGGAAGGTTATCATTGCCTCATGAAAATGATTAAAGAATATGTTATATATACCAAAGCCCGAAAAAGCATAAATCAGTGCGCCGAACATAGCATATCTTTGCTCGCGCACATATCTTCTGAGAAACAGATATGCCGCAAGAGAGGCAAAGGCAAATTTCAGCATAAGCAGAGGTGCTATCATATACGGCACTGCCTGACTCGGGAATAGCATAGTAACCCAGAAAAAGGGGCTTCCTATCATGTAAAAGCTGTATGAACCTATTATATTTGCGCCCAAATCGGTAGTATAGCTCCAGCCTATGTTTCCGCTTTGGATACTGTCGTGTATCATCTGATAGAACGGTATCTGCTGAACATTAAAGTCGCCGTAGAAGAAAAAGTATCCCCCGTTATAAATAATCCATGGGATAAAAATTAAAAATGAAAGTCCCAATCCCCACAGAAAGGTCTGGAGGCACAGATTTTCCTTAACACCTTTCAATAATTTGTTTTTTATCATTATAAAACCCTCCCGAACTTTTTGCGGAAGAAAACACGATTTTTCGGATAATCAGGCATATTACTGTTATCTTCCGTAATAAAAAAATACATATAAAATTCTATAAAACTATTCTTTCAGCAAGCCTACGTTCCCGAACCGATACAGAGGACATCTCACTGAGGTTATGTGCATAATAGTTCTCAGTTTATGATAACTTATATATTGTAGCACATTATAATGGAAAAATCTACATAAAATGCCTACAAAAATAATTCAATCTTAGACTAAATTAATAGTATTTTTCTGATATTAAAAAAAATCAAAAAAACCCTTGCATTTTTTTCAAATAAATGATATCATAAACTGTACGCATAATAATCTAAGGAGGTGTAGGGATGCCGAATATCAAATCTGCAAAGAAGCGTGTAAGAGTTACGGCTGCAAAAACTGCTGTAAATAAAAACTTCAAAAGTGCAATGAGAACTGATATCAAGAGAGCAAACAGTGCTATTGAATCCGATACTGCCGATAAAAATGAGGCAGTACGTGTTGCTATCAAGAAGATAGATAAGGCTGCCGCTAAGGGAATTCTCAAGAAGAATACCGCTTCAAGAAAGAAGTCCGCGTTGGCTCGCAAGCTTAACGCAAGCGTTCAGTCTTAACTTCCGGACATAATCGGAATATATTGTGTTACTGCAAAAGCTGAACTCAGTTCAGCTTTTTCTTTTTTAGCTTAATTAAAATATAATTCCAACAAAAAGGCGGATATTAAATGAAAGAAATAAAATATTATGATATTGGTTTGAATCTGTTTTGCAGACAATATAAATTTCCGGAAAAAATAATACGTGACGCAAAGGACGAGGGAATTATTTGTATTCTGACGGGTACGAATACCAAAGAAAACGTACATATTGATAAATTTGTGGAAAGTCACAGCGCCTACGGTACTTCGGGTATACATCCTCATAATGCCGATTCTGCCAAACAAGATGATTTTGAAAGAATTGAAAGAATCATAAAAAGAAACCCTAAAATTGTCGCTGTAGGAGAATGCGGTCTTGATTTTGACAGAATGTTTTCCACAAAGGAAAATCAGATACGATGTTTGGAAAAACAGATAGCTATTGCGGAAAAGTTGAATAAACCCATGCTTCTGCACGAAAGAGCCGCCTTCAAAGAGTTTGCGGCACTTTTTAGGAAGCATAGGGAGATATGTACGAAATCCGTGGTACACTGCTTCACGGGCGGCAGAGAAGCCCTGGGGCAATATCTGGAGATGGGATTTTATATAGGGATCACCGGATGGATATGCGATGATAAAAGAGCGGCGGAGCTCAGAGAAGCAGTTTCCCTAATCCCGCTTGACAGATTACTTATTGAAACTGACGCACCGTATCTTACCCCAAAGAATGTACGCGGTCTTGACCGTACAAATGTCCCGCAGAATATAAAATATGTTGTCCGTGATCTTTCAAAATATATGAATGTTTCGGAGGAGGAAATTACGGAGCATACAAAGAGAAACACCGAATGTCTGTTTTTGCACAATTTTAGTTGACTTTTTGAGAATTTTCAATGCATAATATAATATAATATAAATCATTGACTTTTTGAATTATTTGGTATATAATTATTCTATTGAAATTTTATCGGGAGGTATAAACTTATGAATAAATCGTTGCTTACGGTGCTTCTTTCCGTTATAGGCGGTGTTGCTGCCATAACCGCAGCCGTTACCGCATTTCTTATCTTTAAGGATAAGCAGAAAAGGGATGAAGAGGAGCTTGAGCATTATCTCGACAGCTCGATTCAGTAATTCTAAATCTTTATATCAATCGAGTAGGAGGCTACCCATTAGTTGAGTAGCCGACCTCTCACACCACCGTGCGTACGGTTCCGTACACGGC
>CANRDH010000047.1 GCA_947629295.1 uncultured Clostridia bacterium | reverse complement strand
GTTGCAGAATTTGAAGCCAAAACAGGGTTGAAAACAACATGATATAACACAAAACGACCGGAACCAAAGGATAACTCCTGATTCCGGTCATTTTTTATGCAATTACGGATTTAAACACGCTGTGCTTATACACCAACACAAAGGCCCGGGAAAACCCGAGCCTTCTATGCAAGTTATTTACTTTGTAACTTAAGTACACAGAACTACTTATCAGCTTTCTGTTTTTCCGTCCGGATAAAGTTCGCTAAGCTTTGTATCGTCTGCAAGTCTCTTATCAGCACCTGTAGGTTTATCGCCCTGACCGTCCCAGTATACAATCTGACCTGCTGTTACACCTTTTGATACATTGTCGTCGGTTGCGTCTGCATACCAGAAGTCACCGTCTTCACCGAGATGGAGAGCCGTACCGTTGTACTTCTGAACATCCTCAAGCTTACAATCAGCAGCAGCGGTAGCCTTCTGACTTGCGGAAGCAGTCTTAGCCGTAGCAAAAGTAATCTTTGTACCATCAGGATACGTACTATCGTCATTGTTGATAGCACCGGACTTGATGGATGCATAAGTAGACTTACAAGCGTTGTTAAGTGTGGAAGCATCGGAAGCACCGCCTGACTGTGTAGCGCTGTTGATGATACCGATAACTGCCGGAATTGCGATAGCTGCGAGTATTGCAAGGATTGCAATAACAACTACGAGTTCAACGAGTGTGAAACCTTTTTTGCTCTGCTTAGCGAGCAATTTCTGCTGGAGTGTCATAATAGATTACCTCTTTCTTAATAAAAAATTTTTTACTCGAACCGAGCACCTTGAAGGGGTAGGTGCTTTGTTCTTCGTTGAATATATATTAACTCATTATGAACAAAATGTCAATAGTTTCTTTACAAAAATTTATATTTTTCCCGTAAAATCAACCGCCGCTTTTTTGTGCATCTTGCATAATAACTGTTTCGCAATATCTCAAGTCTTTCCTCTTTTAGTTATATAAACTCCTGATTGTTGGAACATTTTGATTATTTTGCATCAAAAGATAATCAATCAAATATGAATATTTTTTTAATTAGTTCATAATTTGTTTAAATTTATATATTCTAAAATAACAGTATGTACGAACCCGCCTTAAGCTTATGTGGGTATTTGCGCAGCATAGTGCGGAGCGGCGGCTCGCCGCCGAAGTTAGATAATACGGACGGGAAGAGGGACGCCCTCTATCGCAGGGCGTCCCTCTTCCGGCGCTGAGTATTTCGCCGTCTGCGGACGGCGGCCAAAGGCGGAGCCTTTTGAAAAAGGCTTGACCTAAAACTGATGTTTGCTCGCCGCAGGTTTTTATTTAATTTTTGTTCTTTTGCCCCCATATCATTTTCACTTGCTTTAGATATGCAAGATTTTCAGAACTGTACCCGATCCTCGCATTCTTGCACGCATAACCGCTGTTCTGAAATATTTGGTCAACTTCAATTCCCTTTTTGCCGTATATGGGAACAATAAATTGCCCCCTCGCACACTCAAATATAATATCCTTTCCCGATTGTATCCCATAGGTCGTGGTTTTTCGGATATATATAAGGAACACCTCGTCAAGCGGAGTTATATTCATGGCATTTTTCTTGGGAGATATGTAATTCTTGGATATTATTATCGACTTGTCCTCATACATAATCTGAGAAAAATGCTCATCCGCCATTTCAAGATAATTCGGGTATATCTTGAACGGACCGCCGGACGTGGGATTTGAAAGCACCATAATTCCGTTTATTATAAGACCAATCCCGACAAACGAAACAATACCCAAAAATATTACTACTGCAATATCTTCGCTGCCAATACCAACAAGCGCCGCCGCTCCTGCAAAAAGCAGAAATAGCAGTATTCCGCATATCACACGCTTTTTTCCTAACTTTTTGCGCTCCTTTATAACCGTTTCTCTGCCTGTAAGTATAACTCCATTCTTCATTTTAAGCACCGTCCTAAGTTAATCATTGGCTTAGGGTTATTCCTCGCTGTCGCTAACCTCTCTTTCATATCCGCAGCCCTCCGCATTACAGAAAAGCTTAGGCTTCCTGCCCTTTTTCTTAAACAATATTGCTCCGCACTGCGGACATTTTTCTGTCGTCGGCTCATACCAGGAAACAAAATCACATTGCGGATAATTTGAACACCCGAAAAATACTCTGCCCTTCTTTGTATTCTTTGTTATAACATCTCCACCGCATTTCGGACACGGAACTCCTATTTTATTTACTACCTTAACTATAGTCTTGCAGTCAGGATATCCCGAACAGGCTATAAACTTTCCGTACCTTCCGTATTTGACGACCATCGGCTTGCCGCATTTTTCGCATATAAGGTCGGTTTTATCCTCCTCAAGCTCAATTTTGACTCCCTTCATCTCGTCCTTTGCAGCTTTCAGGGTCTTGTCAAAATCTCCGTAAAAATCCGTCAGGAGCTGTACCCATTCATATTTTCCTTCTTCAACCGTGTCAAGATTCTGCTCCATCTGTGCAGTGAATTTAACATTGGCTATCTTCGGGAAACGCTCCTCCATGAGCTTTGTCGATACCTCTCCCAGCTCTGTGGGAATAAGAGTCTTTCTGTCTCTCTTGACATATCCTCTTGTCGTTATTGTACTTATAGTAGCCGCATAGGTGGACGGTCTTCCTATTCCGTATTCCTCAAGTGCCTTTATAAGACTTGCCTCCGTATATCTTGCAGGCGGCTGTGTGAAATGCTGATTCGGTACGATCTCCTTTGTTTTCAGAAGCATACCGTTTTCAAGCGGCGGAAGCTCAGATTCCTTTTCATCACCATCTCCGTCGGCACCCTCGACATAAAGAACAGTGTATCCGTCAAAGTCCACAACATAACCCGACGCCTTAAAAATATAATCCTTGACTGCAATATCCGCCTGTGTGGTTTTCTGTATACATTCTGCCATCTGGCAGGCGATAAACCTTTCCCATATGAGCTTATACAGCTTATACTGGTCTGATGTAAGGTTATTCTTGACCTTTGACGGCTCAAGGTCTACCATGGTGGGACGTATTGCCTCATGTCCGTCCTGAGCGTTTGAACGGGATTTGAAACGTCTTCTCTCCTTCGGAAGATATTTTGCTCCCCATTTATTTTTTATAAATGCCTCCGCAGCGTCAAGAGCGTCCTCCGAAAGTCTGAGAGAGTCGGTCCTCATATATGTGATAAGACCGATAGCGCCCATTCCGTCTATATCCACGCCCTCATAAAGCTCCTGAGCGACCTTCATCGTTCTCCTTGACTGGAATCCGAGCTTTCTCGACGCCTCCTGCTGTAATGTAGAGGTGATAAACGGCGGCACGGGTTTCTTTTTTCTCGTTCCGTGCTTGACCTTCTCGACAACAGCCTGCTGACCGTCAATAGCGGCGAGGATTTCTTTTGCCTGCTGTTCATTGTCTATCTTGATTTTGCCGTTTCTGTCGCCGTAGAAAGCGGCAGAAAATGCTTTCCTGCTTCCCTTGGGTATAAACCTTGCGTCAAGAGTCCAATATTCCTCAGGCTTGAAGGCACGGATTTTCCTTTCCCTGTCAACTATTATCTTAACCGCAACCGTCTGAACTCTTCCCGCCGAAAGCCCCTTTCGTATCTTCTGCGATACAAACGGACTGAGCTTATATCCTACCAATCTGTCGAGTATTCTCCTCGCCTGCTGTGCATTAACAAGATCAATATCGATCTGTCTCGGCGAGCTCATTCCGTTGCTTACACCTGTTTTGGTTATCTCATTGAAAGTAACCCTGTTTTTATCCTCAAGACTCAGCCCAAGCAGATATGCAAGGTGCCATGATATAGCCTCGCCCTCACGGTCAGGGTCGGTTGCGAGATATACATAATCGCTTTTTTCGGCAAGCTTGACAAGGTCGTCGGCAAGCTTTTCCTTGCTTTTTATGATCTCGTATTTCGGCGCAAATTTCTTTTTGATATCCACGCTGAGTCTGTTTGGGTTAAGATCCCTTATATGTCCCATAGAGGCTACTACCTCATACCCGGGGCCGAGATACTTTTTTATTGTTTTAGCCTTTGCGGGAGATTCCACTATTACAAGCTTTGACATTATCTTTCCTCCGAATGATCAATTTCTTATATATCTGCCGCCCGGCAGTTTTTTCACCAGACCGTGAATCTGCAGTTCGGTCAATGCGGCAAGAGCAGAACCTATTTCAAGATTCGTTATCATCTTGATATCATTTACATGAATAGGTATATCTGAAATTGTATAATACACCGCAGAAGCGTTTTCTGTCAACTCCTCCGGCAAAATTTTCTTATTTTTTTCCTCATTTTCGCTTATTTTACTCCCTTTTTGCTTTTTCAGAGCGGTTTTTTTATCCGACATACCCATATTATACTTCTTATTGGAATTATTTATTTCTTTTGAGCTTTTGCTTTTCCGAGGTATAACGGAAGCAATTTCGTCTTCTTTTTCCCGCTTTTCACCTTCGGTTTTTAAGGCAAGTATTTCATTTCTCAAATTTTCCGGTGCTTTTTGAAGCACCTTCATAGCATCACCGGGCGTTAATGCCGAAAGCACCCTCATTAACATTCTTTTCCCCACATCATAATCAATACCTCTTCCGAGATTATATTTCTTTATGATCCTGTCTATTTCCATGACCCTGAGATATTCTTCAGATTTTTGGGAATCCCTGTTCCTTTTGATAGGACTGGAGGGAGGTTCCGGCTCATTATTGTTATGACGGCGCAAAAGCTCGTTCATATATTTTATTTCCTTTTCCCTTTGCTGTTCGTCATATACTTCCGTTTGCTTCCGTTCCTCCGCAGTATCGCTTCCCTCACCTGTTCTTATTTCAAATCCGGTCTCATTTTTTTCATCCAATTTCATTTGACGGGGATCGCCGGAAAAATCATCTCTTATCGACTTATACAAACTCGACATAACACGATAGCCGCCCGGAATATTACAAGCACGCTTATCTGTATGGATCAGCGGTACATTTTCAGGTTTTACCGCAAGAGTCCGCATAAACTCAGCACCTACCGCGGGATTTGCCTGTTTATTCATATCTCCCCCGTTTGCGTACCAGTCCAGAATGTCATTACAGCTAAGCGCGGCGGAAAAGCCGTTTTTTATCATGTAATTAACTCCCGTTGCATCGATATTTGCCGCCTCTCCGGGTACGGCAAATATTTTCCGTCCCTGCTCAATTGCATATTTTGCCGTTATAAGCGCTCCGCTTCCCAGTCCTGCCCTTACGATAAGCGTACAATCCGACAAGCCCGATATTATTCTGTCACGCATCGGGAAGGTAAATTTTGTAGCCGGATACAAGGGCGGATATTCGGAAACAACAGCTCCTTTCCTCGGGACTTCTTCCAGCAGATATTTCCCGATTTTGGTTTTGAGCATATTTATTCCGCATCCGATTATACATACGGTTACTCCTCCGGCGTCTATACTTCCTCTGTGCGCCGAAATATCTACCCCGTATGCTCCCCCGCTCACGGTCACGACATTACTTTTTGCAAGGTCATAGGCAAAATTATATGAAAGCAAAGTCCCGGTTTCTCCCGCATTCCTTGTCCCGACCATTCCCACATGGAAGGTATCTTCAGCCGGCAAATTACCCAATATATACAAAACTACGGGAGGTGTGGGGATTTCCGAAAGGCGGCGCGGATAATACGCACTTGTAAACGGCACGATCCCATAACCCAGCTTTTCACACAGCTTCACTGTTTTTTCCGCATAACCGAGATTTTTATCACACAGCTTTGTTATTTCCGTTTCTGAAAAAATACCCAGCAATCGGTAATCTGTTTCATTTGCAAAATAAATATTCTCCGCATTCTTAAAAAATTCCACCGCAGGACGAAGCTTTTTATTTCCTGCTCCCAGACAACATTGCAGCCAAATCCAATACCTGAATTTATCTTCCAAAACATACACTTCCTTTTAAATTCATCTATGCTTACCTATCGATCTTCATTCCTGATTTACCGACAATATATGACTATAAATTAAATTTATACAACAGTACGGCGGCTGCGGCAGCCACATTCAGGGATTCCGCCCTGCCCTTCATTTCTATCCTTATACGTCTTGTGCAGGCATTTACGGTTTCTTTTTTGAGTCCGTTTCCCTCGTTGCCTATCAGAATTATCCCACCCGCAGAAAAATCAATATTTTCTATATTCTCCGCCTCATGCGGGGTAGATGCATAGGTACATATCCCGAGTTTATCGGCTTCCGATATAAGCTCCGAAAAATTTACCGCAGGCATAAACGGCAGTCGGAAAACCGCCCCCATACTTCCTCTTACAGCCTTCGGGGAGAAAATATCGCAGCATCCCGACGAAAGTATAACTCCGTCGCACCCCAAAGCTTCCGCTGTTCTCAGTATAGTACCAAGATTTGTCGGATCCTGTATATTTTCGAGGGCTAAATATTTTTTCCCTTTTTCAATCTGTTTTATTTTTGTATCAAGCTCAGATTTTATTATACACATAAAGCCCTGCGGAGTGCCTGTATCCGCTATTTTATTGAATATTGTACCCGCAAGTTCATAGCTTTTATCAGCGGCAGAATTAAGACTGTCAAAATCCGCACTGTATTTCATTGCAGCCTCGGATGTATACAAAAATGCCGTTATATGCGCACCCGAATCAAGCGCGTCCCTGCAAAGGCGTATTCCCTCCGCAGCAAAAAGCCCCTTTTCCCTGCGTGCCTTAGAACTGCTCACAAGCTTTGATATTTCCTTTATAAACTCGTTATTTTTTCCGCTAATCATTATCTCCTCCGTTATTTCTGCGCAAAATAAAGCTTTACCTTATCCTTTATACATACCGCTGTTTCAGAGACGCCCTTTCCTTTTTCGTCAATAATAATATCCGCATATTTTTCATATAGCGGCACCCTTTCGTCATAAAGCTCTTTCAGCGTTTGTCCCTTCTTCATGGATACACCTCTCTTTGCAAGATCTCCAAGGCGCATTTTTATTCCGTCAAACGGCATTCGGATATATACTATAACGCCTATCTGCTTAAAATGCTCCATGGCATTTTTTCCGTAAATTACACTTCCGCCCGTTGCTATTACCGTGCGGTCTGCTTTTATTTCACTGTTTATTTTATCCTCTATGGCGTTAAAACCTTCAATACCCTCCTGCTCAATGATCTCACACAAGAGTCTGCCGTCCTTTTCCTGAATGATAATATCGCTGTCCGTAAAGCGATAACCTATCATTTTAGCCAAAACCACACCTATTGTACTCTTCCCGCAGCCGGGCATTCCTATTAAAATTATATTTTTCATCACTGAGTTTTTCCTTTCACTTTAACAGAATATGTCAAAGATATCATAACACATTACCTTCCCAAAATCAAATAAACTGCCTCAAGAAGAAAAAAAATTAAAATAAGATGAAAATCATCTGCTGATATTCTAAATATTATGCCCAACCATTATAATAACCAATGGTCGGGCACATATTATATTATTCAGTTAAATATTACAGCTTAAATTCCGACGGCTCAAAGCACAGGCATAGGACTATCTGTGTCCGCCGCCTCCGCCGTGGCTGCCGCCTCCGCCGCCACCGCCGCCTCCGCCGCCGTGGCCTGACTCAATCTTTTGCTTTGTGACATGAGAACCCAGATATATATCCTGCACATTCCTAAATGAAACACGGCTATTTGACGTATAGACAGAAGCACTTTCTCCTTCACGGAATTTATATTTTTTGCGTATCCTCGCACCTGATACAACCGCACAAATAACGCCGACAACCAATGCTGTTAATAAAAAAATTATAAAATATCTGTACGGAAAAATTGAGGATTCAATAATATTACCTAAAAAAGAATAATGATATTTCTTCGTCTCTTCATTATAGTAGTATGCTTCAAAATTCGCACCGTAGCTTTTTTCCGATTCAAGTGCGTCCAAAAAAACCTTTATAGCCGTATTGACATCGGATTTGTACACGGTGCTGCCGCTTGACGGAAGATAATCGTACATATCATCGATTATATCCTCAATATCGGAATCCGTAAAGTAAAGCCTTGCGTCATGAAAGGTGTCAATATAATCATAGCTTGTAGATCTACCCTCGAAATCAAGATACAAAAAGACTGAATCCACATCGCCTTCTTTTCCGAAAAGATACTCCGATGATTTTGACACAAACGTCTCTGTAGTATTATCATCGCGATATGCACCGCCGATAAACACGGCAATATTCATACCAATATTATCCGCAGTCTTTTGTATATCATCGAATAATTGACTCCATATAAAGTCGTTTGCAAAGACCTCAGCCTCATCTCTGAAGTACGCATTTTCAGAGCGGTAAGATTTACCGCTGTCTATCGAGCTTATGTAATCTTTGCCATAATAATCAAAATCATGTTTCGGGTCGGCAATATCACTGAACGAATCCGTATATGCGTCTGCACCGGTAAAACAAAAGCTTAAAGCTGATATCATAACAATAACAATAGAAATTAACCTTTTCATAACAGCCCTCCGAATAGATATCCTGCCGCCAGAACCGCAAGTAATACAAGAATACCCACAAGTACCTGATGACGGTGGAGCTTACTGTCATCAATTGGAAGCTCTCCCGAAATCTTTCCGGTCTGTCCGTTTATGGCATATTCCCACGTCTTTCCTTTATAGTGGTATGTCATAAACCACACCGGCAAAAGCATATAATCCCAGCGTATTTTCAGAACATTATTTTTAAATTCCTTATCGTACACCCTCGTATATTGACATGAAGATTCAACAGTCCGGCTATTATTGGCAAACATTCTTTCATGTATCCTCGGATACATTTCTTCCTTGCTCACATCATATTTATCCGCAAAAAAGCCGCTCAGATATGACATATCAAAATCTCTTATCTGTGTATAATCAAACGGTTCTATCGCTTCCATAATGGAGTCCTCGATTTTTTTTGAACCGTCCCCGGGAACTCCGTTATATTCAATAATTACATCTCTGATGAGCGAATATTCCTTTGTTTCCGTATATACATAGCCTCCGTTTGTCCATGTGCGGACACTATTTGCTTTTGCAGTCATCCAGGTATTTGTTACTGCGTCCGCGACCCAAAACGGTACATACAGACCCGTCATTTTACTGATCTGCTTTTCTGAAACAAGGTCATTGGGTACATATTTTTTATCTTTTATCCATTCATTGAAAAATTCGATTGCCTTATCCCTTCCGAAAGCAAACGGCAGAACTTTGGAGGGTCTGTTTTTTCCGTCAACTCTTCCCTTGAGTATAACGGGATTATGGCAATAATAGCAAAACGAAGCAGCCGTATTGGCGTCTGCAATTATTTCCGCTCCGCAGCTCGGACACTGGTATAAATTTGTATTCTCTGCAAATTCTCTTTCTCTCTCCTCTTCCGCTGTATCAGGCTCCCGTTTGCTTTCTTCCTCAGCGGAAGGCTCATTCATTTTTTTGAAAAGATTTTTTATTTCCTCCTCTGTAAAACTCTCCCGACAGAAATCACAGCTGAATTTCTGCACATCGGGATTAAATTTCAAATCTCCTCCGCAATTTGGGCAAGTATATGTTTTTGCTTCCAATGAAGACACCTCTTTTCAAACTAATTTAACTAAATTATACAAATATCAACAGCTCATGTCAACTGTAAAAATAACACATCAATAGCAGATTCTCAACCGCCTTCACCTTTGCCTTACTTATTCATATTATGTTATAAACAGATGATTTAACTGTTGCAAATAATTAATTTCGGAGGAAGCTTATGCTTGATATAAACAGCTTTGGTATAATCGGAGGTGACAAACGCCAGCTCTTTTG
>CANRDH010000046.1 GCA_947629295.1 uncultured Clostridia bacterium | reverse complement strand
AGCTTGTTCCAAACATAAAAACGGAATTGTCTGTCGCGCATAAGCTCACGTATAGCTTCATCACGTTCATATACACGATTATTGTCAATTGGTTTTTTATTTGCTTTTTTGGTTTTTCCGCTGTTGATATAATAAAAGCTGAAGCTGCATACAGCTATATCGGCATCATACTTTATTATCGCGTCATGCATACTTTCAAGGTATTTTTCTCTTATACGGTCGTCGCTGTCTATAAAAACAACATATTTACCCTTTGCACGTTCCAATCCGTAATTTCTTGCATCAGACAGACCGCCGTTTTTCTTATGATAAATTGTAAATCTGCTGTCAAGCTGTGTATATTTTTCTGCAATTTCAGCACTGTTATCGGGAGTTTCATCATCTATGATAAGAACCTCAAAATCCGTAAATGTTTGCTTTCTTATTGATTCAAGACAGGCGTCCAGATATTTTTCTACATTGTATACAGGTACTATAACCGAAATTTCAGGTTCAGACATAATCGTACCTCCCGATCATTTTATTGCGTTTGTATTTTTTAAACTCTCAAGCTTATCAGGTGAGGCTTTGGAGCATTTAAAGACCTTTTTAATACCGGAAACGCAGTTATTTATTACCCCGTTGTCAAGCTCATTTCTCACTTGATATACAAGCGAGGGTATGGAAAAAATGACGTGCATCCTGTGGTGGTAAAAGGAATACTTGACATTTTTATAAACACCCTGCTCCTCAAGGTACTTTCTTATACCGGGAATAGTATTTATATAGTCATTTACTCTGTCTTTTGTCATCTGCGGCTCCTTGTGTTTTGAAAAAGCCCTTTTATGTATATAGCCGCTGTAGTCGAGTGATACCGCCTTGGTTATATGGCAGAAAACCATAGATGAAGCCACGGCGTCCTCATACATCATATTTGGGATTTTAATTTTGTTGTCCTTGAAAAGGCTGATTTTCCAAAGCTTATTCCACAAATAGAATCGGAATTTGTAATCACGCAAAAGCACCTTCAGTGCCTGCTCCCTGTTATAAACACGGTTATTTCCTATTGACAGAATATGCGCCCTTTTGGTTTTACCCGTGTTGATAAAATAAAATCTGAAATCACATACGGCAACATCGGCATTATGCTCAACTATCGCGCTATACAGTTTTTCAAGAAATTCTTTCCTTATACTGTCATCACTGTCGATAAAGGCAACATATTCGCCGTTGGATTTTTCAATACCGTAATTTCTTGCATCTGCGGCACCGCCGTTTTTCTTGAAAAAAAGGTTGAAACGGTCGTCAAGGTTGGTGTATTTTGTTGCTATTTCGACGCTTTTGTCCGTAGAACCGTCATCAACCATAATAACTTCAAAATCCGAAAATGTTTGTTCTTTGATTGATTTAAGACATTCATCCAAATATTTTTCGACGTTATAGATGGGTACTATAACGGATATTTTTACTTTCGACATCGCTGTAATTACCCTCTTGTGTTTTTATACAAGTTTTTTTATATCAGTTTTATTCCGTATCAAGTTCGACCTCAGGATCCGTCGGTTCATTTTTATTTCTGAGCCATGCAAGCGGAGCGGAAATGGCTATAGTTCCGTAGTAGGTTATAGTTCTCCAAAGAAGTATTGCCGATTTTATTGTTGTGAGTGAAAAATAAGCAGAGAAGAATACGCTGAATGAGTATTCTGCAGCTCCCGAACCTCCGGGCAGGGGAACAAGACTTGAGACCATACTCACATACGCCTGTGCGCAGAGCATATCAAAAATATTGCAGTTTATGCCGAAGGACATTGCAATGCAGTAGGGAACAAGAAAATATGCTGTCATCTGAATTGCAGTTATTACATATACTTTGACAAGAAGTACCTTGTTTTTATTAAGCTGCTTGTTGCTCTCATGAAATGAAGTCAGAGTGGCGTCAATACTTTTTTTCTTCTCCTCGACATCACGCAGTATATGAAGCTTTCCCATGATATTCAGAAATAAATTGATAACCCTTGTTGTAAGGGGTTTGCAAAAGGAAGCCAGAAGAAGTATTATAATCATGATCACCTGTGCGGCAAAACCTATTATTGACAGTACCCACATTGTTGCGTTAAGGTGCTGTGAAATGAATGAAAACCTTGCCACAACAGCAACTATGCAATATGCAGTCATTGTGAACTGCCACACAAGAAATTTCTGAATCAGTGCCGAGGTAGAATTTGACGCTTTTATACCCATTCTCGACAACGCAACTATCTGCATAGGCTGACCGCCTGACGCACTCGGTGTGACAGCAGAAAAGAACTGACCGGTCATCGAGGCAACAAGAGCATTAAATACCGTTATTTGGGGATTTGTTTGTTTTATGAACAGATATATTACCGTCATATCTAGGGCAATATTGAGCAAATGAACAAATACAGCCGTCAAGAGCCAAATTATACTTATCTGAAGACCGCTGCTCAAAAGGTCCATGAAACCGCCTTCAGAAAAAATAAAGTATACTATGAGTACTATTGTAAGTGCTACTATGGTTAAATTAAATAGCAATCCCCAAGGAATACGTATTTTCTTTTCATTTTTATCTTCCATATTTCCTCCGAATATAAAATTATTATCCGACAAAATATCCACAGCATTAATCATAACATTATTTTACATATAAATCAAGATTGTATATGTACAAGAATTAAATAAAATTAAGATTTTATTGTGATATTCGTTAAAAAACCGCTGCTTATTGCGGCAGCGGTGAAAAAGATAATTTAAAATAAAAAAATGCGTTTAATTTTCAAGGATAGGCAGCTTCCGAATATTAAGGTAAGGGATAGCTATTTGCGTTTATATTTTTTGACAAGATCAAGCATAAGCAAATAAATATTGGCCGCTGCATTTCCCTTTGAAAAGGAATTTATAGCCTTTCTCATATTTTCGAGCTTTTCGGGGTTCCTGAGCAAATCGGTGATAACGGCTGTGCAGGAATCCTTCTTTTCAAGCCTGACAGCCATATTTTTGCTTACAAGGAAATCGGCATTTTGTTCCTCCTGTCCGGGTATAGCCTTGAATATTGCCATTGGCAGTCCTACTGCTATCGCCTCGCTTACGGTGAGTCCGCCGGGTTTTGTAACAATAATATCAGCCATACGCATATATTTATCGACATCGTCCGTATAATACAATAGCTCTGTAGGTTTAGCAGGTTTCAGGGTTTTCGATACTGTATGCTGAGGTTTAATTTTTGCCGCGGGCTTCGCCTTGGGATTTTTGGCAGTTTTTATGGCAGCTTTTGCGGCGTTTTCAGCTTTGACAGTCTCTCTCAGCTCAATGATTGTGTTGTTTATGGTTATTTTTCTGAGATAATTGTCAAAGGTTTCATAAAGCTTTTCATTTTTTCCGGTGATGACTATTATCTGGAAATTTTCCGGGGATTTCACTATTTTATGATAAATCTTAAGAATATCCGTAACGCCAAAGCTTCCTGCCATAATCAGTATTGTCGGCAAGGAAGGATCAAGTCCCTCGCTTGCAAATGCCTTTTCTCTGTCAATTTCCTGATAAAAGCTTTGCATGATCGGTATTCCGTAGGGGTATACATGTACCCTGCTTACACCTCTTTCGACAACCTGGTCAACCATTTCACGGCTTGAAACAATATACGCGTCCACGCCGTCGCTTATATAAGCCTGATGTATAGCGAAATCCGTTACAATATCAATAATCGGGATATCGATTATGTTATTTTGTTTCAAAGCAGTGACGATTTCAGCGGCGAAAGGGTGAGTGGTTACGATTATATCCGGATTGAAATCATATACCAGCGGCAGCAGTTTATTTCTCAGCGAGGTTGTGGTGAATTCCATAGTCTTATTGATAGTAGCGGTATTTTTATCCGCATTTTTGTAAATGCTTCCGTACATTTTAGGGGTATTTCTTACCATATAGACATATCCGCCTGTAACTGCTTTATTTAAAAAGGGACTTACGTATTCGATTGTATCGGATATTTTCACAATCGCACTGCTGTCCTGCATTTTTATGTATTCCTTCAGGGCGTTGGCAGCCCTCATATGTCCGCCGCCCGTAGTTGCAGAAAGAATCAATACTCTCATAGGATCATCCTTCCATAATTACCTGATGTCTTGTAGTATTATCTTAATTATACTTCATTTACATGATTATTTCAACAAAAAAAATTTTTTTCCCCGTTATGTTATGTTTAATTTTAGTGCCAACTGTTAAAAAATCTAAAATTGGGAGGAAAATACATTCTAAGTTTGTCAGTATTTACATTATGTTTCGACAAAAAAATACTTTACATAGGTACGGATTTTGTTGTATTATATAGGTGGATAAAAGGATATTGGAAGGCTTTAGACCGATTGGAGGTTGCTTTATGGATACAGAGAATAAGGTTGACAGTAATGATTCTGTTAATACTGAAGAAGAGGAAGAAGTGGTTTTCAACGGTACTGCTCCCAAAAGTACTGAGAGAAACGAAACTGATATGGTATCAGATCCAGACGCTGCATACGACGATGGCAAGGCTGAAAATGCCGACGAGGATTCGGTTGTTTTTGCAGGTTCGCAGAATTCAGAAAACAAACGTCGTCCGACAGGTTATGTAAAGAAGAAAAAGAGGGCGATAAAGGTCCCTGTAATAATAGGGGCTTCCGTGCTAACTGCAGCAGCTGTCGCAGGTATTATTTTTGCGTTAAATTATAACAGAAATTCTGTTCCTACATTGGTAAAAACAGAAAGTCAGGTTTCACAGAGCTCAAAGCAAACAGGTGCGTCTGAGATGGATAACAGCGAGGTATCGGCTGTCCCTGTTATAAGAGATGAGATGGCAGAAATAAAAACAATAAATACCTCGTCTATAGTTTTCGGTGAAAATGTTACCGTTTCGGGTGTTGTCCTCAGCGGCAAGACTTTGAGTGAGGCTTATGATGCCATGCAGGAAAAGCTTCTTGAGCTTCGCGATGATATAAGCATAACTGTAAGCTGTGACGGTAAGACCGTCAGCCTTACAGAGGATGATTTTGAATTTGATACGGATATTTCCGATGTTCTGATTCAGGCTTACCACTACAGCAGGGGAGAGCTTGACGAACCTACCGTAGGAACGGCATATAATGACGGACGAACTGATTTTGTCGTTACTTCTGTTATTAACAGAGATTCTGTTGCAAAGGTTGTGGAAAAGGTTGCTGAAAAAATTGAAGTTCAGCCGATAGACGCACACGTAAAAACTTTTGAGCCTACAAAGACGGAAAAGTTTACATACGAGGACGGTACTGACGGGTTCCTTGTAGATCATAACGAATTAAATCAGAAAATTACAAATATATTGGAGCAGTCGAAGAAAAGCGGAAGTGTGGCTATGACTTCTGTCAGAACTCCGTTTAAAGTATCTCTTGCTCAGATTAAGGCAAATACCAAGCTTATAGCCTCACATTACACGAGTGCAAAAAATGTGTGGGCTTCGAACTACAATATGGAGCTTGCTCTGAAATCGGCAAATGGTTATGTTGTGAAACCGGGAGAAACCTTCTCCTTTAATACAATGACAGGTGACACGACTAACGGCGACTTGGGTTATGTTCCGTCTACCGCAATTGTGGAAGGTAGATATGAACAGCAGTACGGAGGAGGTATCTGTCAGGCATCTACTACACTCTATATATGTGCATTGAAGGCTGATATGGAGGTCGTGGAAAGATATGCCCATGCTTATCCGTCGATTTATGCCGACAGGGGTCTTGACGCTACCGTGGATTACGGAAATCTTGATATGAAGTTTAAGAATACAAAGGATTATTCGGTGTATATTGCAACCTATGTATATGATTATAACGGTGACGGGTATGATGAGCTTTGTGTTGAGATGTACGGACCGCTTTCCACAGAATACGATGAGATAGTACCGGTAGGTTGGGTTAATGCTGCTTATGACAGTTCATATTCAGCAAAGGGAGCAAAGGTATATTTCAAAGACGGCAAGGAGGTAAAGAGGGAGATCCTTCCATCAGGCACATATGACTACCATTATGATTCATACAGTTATGTTTCATCTATGATACCGAGTGACCCTGAGAATGGTCCTTCAGATGTATCTCCTACAAAATCGGAACCGGAGGTACTGTCACCTGACGGCTGCGGAAGCAATGCTCCGATACCCTATGGTACGGCAGCCGAATATTTAAAAAAAGCCGAATCTGGCCAGTGATGCGGCAGAGTGGTGAATCATAGTCATTGGGTTTGATTTTTCATACAAGAGAGCTGATTATCCCGCAGTGATGGTCTTATGCCGACCCTGCGGGATTTGTAATGTAAGTTTTTGTCCGGCTCCGAATATTTTATTATTGTCATAGATGCGCATTATTATGGGAGCGAAAGCTTTGTATTATTTTTTCATTTTGTCAGAGAATGTATAAATAAAAACGGAGCATTGGTTTTGCCTACAAATAGATAACAAATTTTTTATGCTCAATGTTGTTAATTTAGCTATAATTCAGAAAAAATGTCAAGTAATTTTCAAATAACCGGATAATACAATTTGATTCACAAAACCATGTTGACAAAATATTAAAATAAGTTTATAATGAATACTGTGTGTAATTTATAAAGGTTAAAGAAAATGGTTTTACGATGGCGTGATCACAGTTTCGGGAGGTATTTATGGAAGAAAAGGTTGAAAACAGTAAGGAAAAAGAAATTGATCTTAAAGTTATTTTCAATATAATTCGTAAAAATATTATAGCTATCATTCTTGTTACCGTTATATTTGCGGTAGGTTTTTATGTATATTCAAAACTGTTTGCACCAAAAGAATATGAAGCAAGTGCGGTGCTTATTGTAAATAATATTTCAGACAGTAATTCGACAGTAAATTCTAATGAGCTTACTGCCGCAAGGAGTCTTGCAGACGTATACTCAATAATAATAAAATCCGACACGGTTATTAATGAGGTTATAAATAACCTTAATCTGTCTGCTACTGCAGATTCACTGAAAAATTCAATTAATGTTTCGACAATTGACTCCACTCAGGTCATTAATATTTCAATGCGATCAACGCGGCCCGAATATGCCAAAATGGTAGTTGAGGAGATAGTCAAAGTTGCTCCTCCCACCATCAAAGAGAAGGTGGAAGCGGGTTCGGTGAAGATTATAAGTGAGGCAAGGATATCTAATAACGGAAATCCGGTCAGCCCCAATTCCTCAAGAAATGCAATAATAGGAGGCCTTATCGGATTTGTTATAATTATGGCTTTTGTTATTATAAAGGATTTGTCCAACAATACCTTTAAGACGGAGGAGGATATTGCAGATACACTTAATATTCCTCTCCTTGGAATTATCCCTGAGGTTGACACAAAGGCTTTTAACAGAAGAACATAGAAACCTACATTTTGATAGAAGGATAGATAAAATGCTTGATTTACATTGCCATATATTGCCGGGTATTGATGACGGAGCAAGAAATCCTGATGTTTCACTTGAACTGCTTGAGGAGGAAAGAAAACAGGGTGTGCAGGCTATCGTCTTTACACCGCATTTTCACGTAAACAGAATAAGCCTTGAGGATTTTCTTCGTGCAAGAGAGCACAGCTACAATAAGCTTATGTCTGTTCCGGAAGTATCTGACCTTGGTATTAAATTTAAGCTTGGAGCAGAGATATATTTCTCCACAAGGCTCAATGAGCTTGAGCTTGACCGTCTTTGTTTTACAGATACGAATTATCTGCTTATAGAGTTTCCGACCGACGAGCGTCCGTACGGACTTACACATACTCTTATAGATATTATAAACAGAGGATACCAGCCCATTCTTGCTCATGTCGAGCGCTATCCGTACTTTACATCAGACCCCACAAAACTTTATGATCTCATCGAAAAGGGTTGTATTGCTCAGATAAACAGCGGTGCTGTTCTTGAAAACGATAAAATGGCAATGAGGTATATAAAATGGGGTATGGCTCAGCTTATTTGTTCGGATTGTCATAACATGAAGCGTCGTTCACCGAATCTCAGGGATGGTTACAAACACATAAAGAAAAAATTCGGTGAGGAATATACAGATTGGTTTGACAAGAATGCAAGGGATGTTTTTAAGGGAAGATATGTTGATATGACGATGCCGAAGCGTCCTAAAAAAATAATGGGAATGTGGTTCTAATAATCCGGGGAGGATTGACTGTGGATTTTAAAAGGAAGCCGTTTTACGATTTTGTAAAGCGTTTATTTGATATTATTTTTTCACTGTTGTTTATAATTGTTTTTTTCGTTTTTTATATTTTAGTCGCTTTTATAGTGGCAGTTTCCGACAAAAAGGGTAAACCTTTTTTTGTGCAGGAGCGTGTGGGTAAGAACGGAAAAACATTCAAGCTTTATAAATTTCGTACTATGTGTCCTGATGCCGAAGAAATAAAGGAGTCTCTTATGCATATGAACGAGGCGGACGGTCCGGTGTTTAAAATAAAGGACGACCCAAGGATAACAAAGGTAGGAAAGTTTCTCCGCAAGACAAATATAGATGAACTTCCGCAGATGCTCAACATATTAAAGGGCGATATGTCCTTTGTAGGGCCAAGACCCCCGCTCCCGCTTGAGGTCAAGCATTATAGGGAGGAGGATAAGTTCAGACTTCTGGTAAAGCCCGGTCTTACCTGTTATTGGCAGGCACGGCCCAACCGCAATGACATATCCTTTGAGGAATGGATGGAGTTGGACAGGAAATATATCGAGGACAGAAGTTTGTGGACGGACATCAAGATAATTTTCAAAACAGCATATGTGATTCTTGCAAATAGAGACGGAAGATAGGTTGCGGATAAATATGTCACGGAATAAAGTTAGGGGTTATCGATTTAAGCTGTCATAAGCTTAGTCGATAACCCCTTTGTCTGCAGCAAAGTAACTATCACATAATTCGACATACTGTTTTCTAATCTATGATTGCGGCAATATCCGGAAAAATCTCAAGACTTCTTTTTAGTATTCCGTTCATATATGCAATAGCCGTTCCGTAATTTGTAATCGGTATGCCCTCATCCTGTGCGCATTTAAGTCGGTATTTCATTTCCCGCTCGTTAAGCATACAGCCGCCGCAATGAAGGATAAGCTTATATTTGTCAAGACTGTCGGGAAATTCCGTTCCGCTTGTCCATTCAAAATTAATATCACTCAGTCCTGTGAATTTCTTAATGAGAGCAGGAAGCTTCTGAGTTCCTATATCCCCGCACTGTCTGTGGTGAGTACAGCCCTCCGAAATAAGAACCGTGTCGCCGTTCTCCAGCTCGGATATAGTGCGTACACCTTCAACTGCAAGTCTGAGATTACCTTTATAGTTTGCAAAAAGAATTGAAAACGAGGTCAGAAGAATATCCTCCGGAGTATCCTTGCTGACTTTTGCAAAGGCCTGACTGTCCGTTATTACAAGTTTGGGCTTTTTTGAAAGGGAATCAAGCGTTGCCGTAAGCTCAGTATCCTGAGTTACAACGGATATTGCATGGCGGTCAAGAATATCCCTGAGAGTCTGCTGCTGCGGCAGAATAAGCCGGCCCTTTGGAGCCGCGGCGTCAATCGGAACGACAAGAACAACCACATCATTCTCTTCAAGCATATCGGAAATGATATGCTTATTATTTTCCTGCCCCTTTGAAAGCTTACCGATAAGCTCCTTAAGCTCAAATATATTTTCCCCTGTTTTTGCACTGACAAGGATCTCATTTTCACCCGAAAGTGCAATATTTTTAAGGTCGCTTTTGTTATAGGCTATAATATAGGGTATATTTTTAGCCTTAAATCTTTCAATAAGCTTTTTATCCTCGTCAGAGATACCCTCGTCAGC
>CANRDH010000045.1 GCA_947629295.1 uncultured Clostridia bacterium | reverse complement strand
CGCTTGCTGTATGTCCGCCTACAATATACGGCTCTGTTCCCTCAATCTCGACATTCCGTTGTGAGGGATTTTTTCCGCTTTCTATCCATTTCAGTGTTTGCGAGGGTGCCATATTAAGATATGCCTTTTTTAGAGCATCGTCCTGATCAGGTGTTATCCCCTCTGTTTTCAGATAACAGGGGCCTCTTCCCTCCTGATTTTCATTTACCGTTCCGTAAACTCTCTGAGATGTAGTAATGCCGTACTTTGATTCGTAAATCTCTCCGAGTGAATTTATCTGCTTTGCACCCACTCCCTGAGCAAGGGTTCCTGTCGGAGCAATGGTATCTTTGCAGCGGAGGGCAATAAAACGCATTTCAAAGGTCGTCATTTCCGCCCCGGCTTTTATTCCCATTGCATATCCCGCTCCCGTGTTAAAGGGGGGATACCACATCTTATGCCGTGAAAATCCCGGATTGTTTGGTTTATAAAGTCCTGCGGCTCCGCCTGTGGCAACTATGACGGCATTTGCCTCTATTATGTAAAAGGTTTCATTTTCAATTCCTATTCCGTATGCCCCGCTTATACGATTATCCTTAACCGAAAAATCTATAATATTTACACGGTTAAGTATTTCCGTATTCGGAAGCCTTTCAACCGCCGCAGCTAAAATCGGCTTTATGTTTTCTCCGTTTATTTTCAGATTTCTGTTTCCTCTTGTAACATACTTTCCGTTTTTGTCCTTGAGTATCACAAGTCCGAGCTTTTCAAGACGTTCCGTGACTGCATTGAGCCTTTGTGACATAGTAAGCAGCAAATCCTCCCTTACTATACCGTCAGCGTCCTTTTTGGCATAATCAACATAGTCCTGCGGGGTTTTTCCGTCAACTATATAGGCGTTAAGTGCATTCACACCTGCGGCAAGACATCCGCTTCTCTTAACATGAGCTTTTTCACAGATAAGTACCTTTGCATCGGAATTTTCCGATATTGTAAGGGCGGCATAGCAGCCCGCCGTACCGCCCCCGATGATAAGAATATCTGTTTTAAGCTTCTCAACCTTCATATCATCACTCACTTATTTTCGATATAAATTCTTCGGCGGACACAACACAATTTGCTCCGTCCGATACGGCTGTTACGACCTGCCTGAGCTTCTTAGTTCTGACATCGCCCGCCGCAAAAATACCATTCGCCGAGGTTATTCCATCCTCACCGGCAATAACATAGTTATTATCATCAAGCTGCGCAATACCGTCTAAAAGCCGGGAATTGGGAATTGTACCTATTGCGGCAAATACTCCGTCAACACCCAGCAGTTTTTCCTCATTGTTCTGTTTCAGCCTGATTGAGCCTACCTTCTTATCACCTGATATTTCAAGCGGTACAGCGTTCAATACAGTCTTTATATTTTCGGTATCAACAACTGTTTTTTGCAGAGTCTTATTTGCCCTGAACTCGGCTCTGCGATGAACAAGATAAACCGTGCGGGCTGTTTTTGAAAGCAGTACGGCATCCTGCAAAGCGGTATCTCCTCCGCCTATGACTGCAACTGTTTTATCTTTATAAAACGCTCCGTCACATACTGCACAATAGGAAACTCCTTTGCCCAAAAACTCAGCCTCGCCCTTTATATCGAGCTTTTTAGGATTTGCACCTGCGGCATAAATAATTGTTTTTGTCCGAAGCGTCTTATCATCGGTAAGGACTATATCATAGCCCCCCTCAGACGGATTTATTCTTTCAGCCTCACCCTCATAGAACTCAACGCCGAGAGAAACAGCGTGCTGTCGGAATTTTTCGCCCAAATCATAGCCGCTTTCGCCATACAGACCCGGATAGTTGTCAACTCTTTCGCTTTCGGCAATCTGACCTGTTCCCATATACTGCTTTTCAATAACAATTGCATTTAATTGCGCGCGTTTGGCATAAATTGCGGCAGATAAGCCTGCCGGACCGCTGCCTATAATAATTACATCATACATATGCTAACCTCAAAATGACGGTATATCTTACTTAATAACCAATTCCTCTTTTTCTGCATTATCCCCCCGGATCTTAAAGGAGTTGAGCACAGGCTTTTCCCTGTCCATAAGTGATAATATCATATAACTTGCTTTGCTGTCAAATGCAAGCCTTTTATCCTCGTCGGAAGGACGTGACGGGGATTCGGGATGCGAATGCCAGTTACCGAGGGGAACAAACCCCGAGGCTCTCATATCCTTTATCGCCGCAAGCTGTTCCTTAGAATCAAGTGAGAAATGCTCGTTTGAATGGTCAATATTAGTGAGCAGATATACCTTTTTTATAATTTTATCGCCGCCCTTAATCTCCCCCGCAATAAGTCCGCAGGCTTCATTCGGGAGCTCCTTAAAAGCGTGTTCTACAATCCTATTATAGTCTGATTTACTTAAAATAATCATAAAACACCATCACATTCTGCCTGCTCATAGTCTATAAGCTCCGTAATAGTCGGGTGAGTGCCGCAAATTGCGCAGTTATCGGTCTTTGTGGGAAGCTTAATCTTACGGAACTCCATTGACAGAGCATCATAGGTAAGCAAATATCCCGTAAGAAGCTCTCCGACGCCGATTATATACTTTATTGCCTCCATAGCCTGCAGGCTCCCGATAACACCGCCCATTGCTCCGATAACGCCCGCCTGCTTGCAGGTCGGAACAGCGTCCTTTGGCGGCGGATTTTTAAATACGCATCTGTAGCAAGGACCTTTTCCGGGAACATATGTCATAAGCTGACCCTTGAAACGTATTATTCCTGCGTGAGAAAAAGGCTTTTTAGCCATTACACAGGCGTCATTGATAAGAAACTTTGCCGGGAAATTATCGGTACCGTCAATTATAAAATCATAATCCTTTATCAAATCCAGAATGTTCTCGCTTGTTACAAAGGTACGGTAGGTATTTACCTTGACGTCGGGATTCATTTCCTCCATTGTTTCCTTTGCCGAAAGAACCTTCGCCTTTCCGACATCCTTAGTAGCATGGATAATCTGTCTTTGCAGATTAGAGAGGTCAACCTCGTCTGCATCCGCAATACCGATCGTACCCACACCCGCCGCTGCAAGATACATTGCGGCAGGCGCACCCAGACCTCCTGCACCGATTATAAGGACCTTGCCGCCGAGGAGTTTTTTCTGTCCCTTTACTCCGACCTCTTTCAGAATAATATGTCGGGAATAACGCTCAATCTGTTCATTGGTAAATCCCATTACTGACCGCCTCCCATGAAATACAGAAATTCAACATTGTCACCGTCACTTATTACCGTACTTTCAAATTCGCCGCTTTCAACAAACTCATCATTTATTGAAACCGTAACATACATGGGTGTTTCGACATTTTCATCAACAATAAGCTGAGCAACCGTCAATCCGTCCTTAACCTCTTTTTTCTCGCCTGCAACTGTAATAAACATGGTAATTATCCCCTTTTTATAAAATTTCGGTAATATCCGATTTTTTGATTGTACCCCTTAAACGTGCCGTTTCCTGACCGTCCTTGAAAAGAATCAATGTCGGTGCCGCCTGAACCTCATATTTCTGTGCAAGCTCCGCATCAAAATTGATATTTATTTTTACAACCTTCAGTCGGTCGGAGTATTCATCTTCAACATCCGCCAATACAGGCGATAAACGCTTGCATGGAACGCAGCTGTCCGAATAAAAATCCGCCAACACGGGAACATCGGATTTCAGAACCTCATTTTCAAAATCCTGTGCATTAACACGAGCAGCCATTCAGTCACCAACTTTCCTTACTATAAGATTATAGGTACCGTCCTCATTATCAATAAGCTTTAAGATTTGGTGACCCTCCTCCTTTATGCTTCTCGGAACATTCTGAACGGGCTCGCCGTCATTCATTTTTATCGACAGTATCTGTCCTTCATCGAGTTCCTCAAGTGCTACCTTTGCCTTAACGAATGTAGTCGGGCAGACCACATCGGTAATATCCACTGTATCATCAATTATATATTCACTCATTGTATGCCTCCATAATTGCTTTCTCAAATTTATCCTTTCCTACCCTGTCGATAGTGAACTTGAATCTTTCCCCGGCATTTGCATTGTCCTCAAAGAAACGTATCGCCGCATCGCATATTTTCATAAGCTTATCCTTATCCTCAATAAAGGGTATTACGGTTTCTCCCTTATTTATGCTGTTTCCGAATAAGCCACCGAAAGAAACTATGTATCCGTGAACTGTCTCCCAAGCCTCAGTCGGACAGGACTTATAACATCGTCCGCAGAAATTGCATTTGTCATTATCAACTTTAATTTTCCCGTCCGTTATAGTTATAGCACCGCTTCTGCACGCCTTTTCACATACGCCGCAGCCTATGCAGTCGTTTTCTCTCCATTCAACCTTGATACCGCCCTTGATTCCGAGATCGTTTTCTTCCGCTTTAAGACAGTTATTCTGACAGCCCGTAATACCGAACTTAAATTTATGCGGAAGCTCTCTTGCAAAATATCTGTCATCAAGCTCCTTTGCAAGTGCATAGGTATCAATACAGCCGCTCGGACAAATCTTCTCACCCTGGCAGGCTGTGATCGTTCGTACTCTCGGTCCGCAGACTCCCGGCTGAACATCCCCCTCGGCAAGAGTGTTTTTTACCTGCTCTATATCGTCAAGCTTTATAAAGGGTATCTCCACGCTCTGTCTTGATGTAAGATGAACGTGTCCGTCACCGAATTTTTCGGCAACTTCTGCTATCTTTGCAAGCTGTACAGCGGTAAGATTTCCTCCGACTACCCTCAGTCTTAACGAAAAATTATTTTTCTGCTTCTGACGCATGAACCCGCCTTTTTTAAGTGTTGCATAATCTACAGCCATTTATCATTCCTCCTTTAGTTTATCTATTGCCTGCCTGAAATCCTCTTTCAGGTCAACTATATCCTCTATACCCATACTTATTCGTATTGTATCTTTATACACCCCTGCATTGATTTTTTGTTCCTCGCTGCTGTGGGTATAAATTGTGCTTGCCGGATGAATGACCAATGTTCTCACATCTCCAATATTGGTGGCTATTATGGGCAGCCTGAGATTATTCATCAGCCTGAATGCCCTGTCCTTACTTCCTGCCCTTATCGTAAGTATTGCTCCTCCCCTGCCGCCGAAAAGACTCTGTGCAAGAGAGTAATAAGGGCTTTTCGGAAGAGCGGGATAATTTACCTCTATTCCCTCGATCCCGTCAAGAAACTCTGCAAGCTCCAGCGCATTCCCGCACAGACGCTCCATTCTAAGACCCATTGTTTCAAGACCGATTGAATTAAGAAATGCGTTCATCGGCGCAAGGCAACAGCCTACATTACGCCACATTCCGTTTCTCAGCTTTGCAAGATATGCAAATTTACCGAATTTTTTGTATTCCTTAAAGCCCGTATATCGCTCTGTGTCCCATTTAAAATTACCGCTGTCAACGATAATTCCGCTTATTGCATCCCCCGAACCGTTTATATATTTCGAGGAGGAATGAACCACTATATCCGCACCGTGCTCTATGGGGTGAATAAGATAGGGAGTAGCCGTTGTGCTGTCGATAATAAGCGGTATACCGTGTCTGTGGGCAAGCTCCGACACTCTTTCGATATCTACTATATCCAGTGCAGGATTACCTATAAGCTCGGCAAATATCGCCTTTGTCTTTTCCGTTATCAGCGGCTCTATTTCATCGGTACAGACGTAGCTGACAAAATGAGTAGTAATTCCAAAGGACTGCAAATCTCCGAACAAATCAATAGTTCCGCCGAACAGACCCGCACCGGCTATAATTTCATCTCCTGCCCCGAGTATATTAAGAAGCGACATAGTGACAGCCGCCATACCTGATGAACAGGCAACTGCTCCTATACCTCTTTCAAGCGCGGCAATACGCTTTTCAAATGAATCCACTGTCGGGTTGCTTATTCTGCTGTAGGCAAACCCCGGGGCCTTGTTGTTGAATATCTTTTCCAGCACTTCAGGAGATTCGTGTGCAAATGCACTTACCTGATATATCGGAGTTAACGTAGAACCTGTTGCTTTATCACTTTCAAAACCGCTGTGCAGCAATTCCGTATTAAATTTCATTTCATCACCCACCAATCATAGTGTGCAGAATTAAAGATTTTATCCTTATGCTATTATATCTTACTTTACATAGTAAATCAATAGGTTTTATGTATTTTTGTTATATTGCATAGTATTTACATATACTCAATAGGCATTTTGGAGATAATAACTGTTATATCTATAATACCGCCACACGAAGGCAGTATTATAGATATTGAATAAAGAGAGCCAAAAACAAATTTCAGAGTCAGTCCTGATTTAACACCAACGGAGCAATTTTGGAAATTACGTCACAGGTATAATCAATATCAGCTTCGCTGTGTGCGGCAGATACAAACATTGCCTCAAACTGTGACGGGGCGCAATATATCCCTCTGTCCTGCAAATATCCAAAAAATGCAGAAAATTTTTTTGTATCGGAGGTTATTGCCGTATTGAAATCAACAACCCTTTTATCCGTGAAAAATGCCGTAATAAGCGAGCCTTCACGGTTTACATTGAGTCCTGCCTTTTTCATTGCAAGCTCTATTTTGCGGGATTTTCTTTCAAGCTCAGCATACAGATTTTCACTTTGCTCCAAAATTTTAAGCGTTGCTGTTCCCGCACTTACCGCTGTGGGGTTTCCCGATAGGGTTCCCGCCTGATACACCGAGCCGAGAGGTGCGACACATTCCATTACCTCTCTTTTACCGCCGTATACTGCAAGAGGCATACCCCCTCCTACAATTTTTCCGAGTGTAGTCAGATCAGGAGTAACACCATAATACTCCTGCGCCCCTCCGAGCGACAAACGGAAGCCTGTGATTACCTCGTCAAAAATAAGAAGAGAGCCATACTCTTTTGTGATATTACGCAAAAATTGAAGAAATCCGTCCTGCGGCGGAACCACTCCCATATTTGCCGCACATGGCTCGACAATTATACAGGCTATATCTTCACCGTATTTCTCAAACAGCTTTTCAACCGACTGCTTATTATTATATGCCGCAAGCAGTGTATTTTCCGTGCAGCTCCCCGGAACACCGGCACTGTCGGGGATTGAATTTGTAAGAAGCCCGGAACCCGCCTTTACAAGCAGATCGTCCGAATGACCGTGATAGCACCCCTCAAACTTGACGATTTTATCACGTCCGGTATATCCTCTTGCCGCACGCACGGCACTCATTACAGCCTCCGTTCCCGAATTTACAAGACGCAGCAACTCCATTGACGGAATATGCTTCCGAATCAGATGTGCAAGCTCAATTTCTCCCTCATGACAGGCACCGAATGTCAGACCCTTTTCACAGCTTTTCTTTACGGCTTTGATTACCTCCGGGTGACAGCTTCCGAGAATATTGGGACCCCATGAGCATACATAGTCTATATATTCGTTTCCGTCAACATCATATATCTTATCTCCGGCCGCGTGATCAATAAATAACGGAACTCTGCCGACATTGCGGCAGGCACGGACAGGACTGTTTACTCCCCCCGGCATAAATTTCAGCGCCTTGTTATAAAGGCTTTCGGATTTTTCTGTTTTCATATATCCTCCTCCAACCATTTTGCCGCGTCGAGTGCATGATATGTTATGATAATATCCGCACCGGCTCTTTTGATTGCCGTCAGATTTTCCATTACAATACGTTTTTCGTCGACCCATCCGTTCTGAGCCGCAGCCTTTACCATTGAATATTCTCCGCTTACGTTATATGCGGCAAGAGGATATCCGTAACGTCTTGCCTCCTTAATTACATCAAGATAGGCTAGTGCCGGCTTGACCATGACTATATCCGCACCCTCCGAAATATCGTCTTCAATTTCACGCAGTGCTTCTCTGCCGTTTGCATAATCCATCTGATATGTTTTTCTGTCGCCGAAGCATGGTGCGGATTCCGCCGCGTCACGGAACGGAGAATAATAAGCTGATGAAAACTTTGCACTGTAGGACATAATCGGAATATCAATAAATCCGTTTTCATCAAGCGCCTGTCTTATTGCCGCGACCCTGCCGTCCATCATATCGGAGGGAGCTATTATATCCGCTCCCGACTGTGCAAGGCTTACAGCCATTTTTGAAAGCAGAGGAAGCGTTTCATCATTGAGGATTTTACTGTCCTTTACAACGCCGCAATGACCGTGGGAGGTATATTCGCACAGGCATACATCGGCTATTACAAGCATATCAGGATATTTTGACTTTATATGCCTTATTGCCCTTTGAGTAATACCATTACTGTCATATGCGGAGCTTGCAAGCTCGTCCTTATGCTTTGGAATACCGAAAACCAGAAGTCCGGGTATCTTGCTTTGACTAATTTGTATAAGTATTTCGTCAAGTCTGTCAACGGAATACTGATATATTCCGGGCATTGAGTCAACGGGATTTTTTATATTTTCTCCCTCTGCAACAAAAATCGGATATATCAAATCCGCCCTGCTTACGCTTGTTTCACGCACTAATCTGCGTATCTGACTATTTGCCCTCAGTCGTCTGAATCTTTTCATTTTGTACCTCTCCTAAAACAGTGTCGATTATTCCGTCAATATTGCTTGTCCCGGAAATGCGGAAATTATTTACATCATGCTTTCCGAGTGCATTTGCTGTAATTTTGCCTATGCATATTATTTTTGTACGGGGTGAAACAGTAAATCCACTCTCAAAAAACGCATTAACTCCCGACGAGCTTGCAAAGGTAATAAAGTCCGTATTTACCGCTTTATCATCAAATTCCTTTGCATTGCCGACTACATCATAAATTTTTATTTCATCATAGCTTATATTGTTTTTTTCCAAAATTTCCGTAAGCTCCGCAGAGCCTTTTTCCGCTCTCAGAATAAGAACTCTTTCTTTGACGCATACATTGCACGACAGCATTTGTCCAAGTGTCGCTGAGGTATAGATTTCGGGAACAAAATCGGCAATTATACCATACCTTTTCAGTACCTCAGCCGTTCCGCTTCCTATTACGGCAAGCTTGATTTTTGAAAGGACCCTTATGTCGATTCCAAGTCCTATAAGTCTCTTGAAAAAAATCTCAGCTCCGTTTATGCTTGTAAGTACGAGCCAATCATAATCGTTTAAATTTCTCAGTGCATTGTCAAACTCCGCATTATCACGATATTCGAGCACATTAAGATAATCGAGCCTGTTGACCTCTGCACCAAGCGTCGATAGCTTATCCGAAAGCTTTGCCGCAAATTTCTTTGTACCCGTAACGGTGACGGTAATACCTCTGAGCGGAAGTGAAATTGTCGGGATCATATCATATCCTGCTGTTTCTCCTACTATTATAACAGCCGGAGCCTTAATTTTC
This sequence comes from uncultured Clostridia bacterium, assembly GCA_947629295.1. Classification (GTDB taxonomy): domain Bacteria; phylum Bacillota; class Clostridia; order Oscillospirales; family Acutalibacteraceae; genus UBA1213. The sequence continues at coordinate 563 of CANRDH010000045.1, read as the reverse complement.
TGCTTTCTTACCTCATGTGCTATATTCTTTAAATTACTTCGTACAATCTGCTGTTTCTCCCCGGCACCGTTGGAAATCACAGCAGCCGGTGTATTTTCGGACTTTCCGTTAAGAATAAGCATTTCCGATATCTTCTCAATATTTTTAAGAGCCATAAGGAATACAAGCGTACCGTCAAGCTTTGCATATACATTCATATTCATCGGCAGTAAATCATCCGCCGTATGACCTGTTATAACATGAAAGCTGCGGCTTACCTTTCTTTGAGTAACCGGTATTCCGGCAAGCTCAGGTACGGCAATCGCTGATGAGATCCCGGGGATAATCGAAAATTCAATATCATGCAGACGCAAAGCCTGTATTTCCTCACCGCCTCTGCCGAATACAAACGAATCGCCGCCCTTCAGACGGACAACCGTCTTGCCCTCAATAGCCTTTCCGACAAGGAGCTCATTGATATTCTTCTGCGTTTCGCTGTGGCTGCCCGCACGTTTCCCTACACATATCCGCTCCGCATTTTCGGGGACATAATCAAGCAAGCGGCTGTCAATCAAAAAATCATA